>DATHPL010000465.1:0-8213 GCA_035483915.1 Bradyrhizobium sp. | reverse complement strand
TCGCATATCGATCAGGTCATCCTGCTCAATCAGGCAGGCAAGAACAGCCATGAGCACATCTGCGAATCCCTGGAATTGTTCGCCAAGGAAGTGATGCCGGAGTTCCAGAACGACCCGGAGCACGAGGTCTGGAAGGCCAGTGTGATGGCCGGCGACATCCAGCTCGAGGAGATCGATACCGCGGCCTTTACCGATCGTTACGGCAAGCTCGCACTCAATGTTGGTTCGCCAAAGCCGATCTCCACGGCGGCCGAATAGCCGAAATATCGGGCTTGGGCGGCCTGCGGCTCGGTAGAGAAAATTGCTCTATTATTCTTCTGGTCGGTGGGAGAAAAATGCCGTCGGCTGTCAATATGACAGGCCGGACATCGCTTTTTTTCCAAAGTCCTCGACAGCCGGGATCGTCGCCATCATCCTGACAATCAAAGAAGGGAAGGGGTTTTTCGCCTTCCGTATGCATGATTTTGGGGAATTGGAATGTCGGACGTTGCGATTAAGGCCTCGGCGATCAAGGCCTCCGAGCCGTTGACGCTGCGGGCGCAGCTGACCGAGGACTGGCTGGCCGTCGTCATCGGTCTTTTGGTGTTTGGAGCGGCGCTGGTCAGCGTCAGCGGCACCGACCTTCTCGGATGGGCCGTCACGACGTCGGTTTACACCGATGTCACGAAAGCGCTCAGTCCGTTTGCCAAGGCCTATGCCTGGCTCGGCGGCGGTGGTTCGCTGATCGCGACTTATCTATCGATCCTTGTCGTGTTGAGCGTCGGCGTTGCAACGCTCGGCGCGGACGTTCGGAAATTCGCCCTCGCATTCACTGCTGTATTTGCCATCGCCTATGCGAGCTGGATCGTCGGCAGCTTCGCCTATGTCGCGGCCGTGACGCCGGCCGAGCAGCAGAAATTCGGCATTGACTGGTCGCTCAAGCTGACTAACGAAGGCGGCTTCATCGTCGCCCTTCTCTCCGGCATCGTGATCGCCAATTTCTTTCCGCGTTTTGCGGAATGGCTGAAGGAAGCGATCCGGCCCGAGCTCTACATCAAGATCGCGATCGTCATTCTTGGCGCGACGGTTGCGATCACGGCCGCCGGCAAGCTTAATCTTGCATCGTCGCTGTTGTTGCGGGGCGCAGCCGCCATCGTCGAGGCCTATCTGATTTATTGGGCCGTGATCTATTACGTGGCGCGCAAGTGGTTCGGCTTCAGCCGCGAATGGTCGGTGCCGCTTGCCTCCGGCATTTCGATTTGCGGTGTGGCGGCGGCAATCGCCACTGGCGGTGCGATCCGCGCGCGGCCGGCGGTGCCGATCCTGGTGTCGTCGCTGGTCGTCGTGTTCGCGGTCGTCGAGGTCCTGATCCTGCCGTTTCTCGCCCAGACTTTCCTGTGGCAGGAGCCGCTGGTGGCGGGCGCCTGGGTAGGCCTTGCGATCAAGACCGATGGCGCGGCGGTCGCCGGCGGCGGCATCACGGAATCGCTGATCATGGCGAAGGCGGCCGCGGAAGGCATCAAGTATCAGCCGGGCTGGATTCTCGCGACCACCACGACGGTGAAGCTCTTCATCGACATCTTCATCGGCATCTGGGCTTTCGTTCTCGGCTACATCTGGACCAACCACGTCAACAAGGGACCGGACCGGGCCAAGCCTGTCGAAATCTGGCAGCGATTCCCGAAGTTCATCCTCGGCTTCATCGTGGTGTTCGCGGCGTCGCTATGGCTTGCGCTCGGCTCGACGCCGCAAATCGCCAAGGCGCTTCCAGCGGCCGCCGGCGAAGCCAACGTGTTCCGCGTAATCTTCTTCGTGCTCACCTTCTTCTCGATCGGTGTGCTGTCGGATTTCCGCAAACTCTGGCAGCAGGGTTTTGGCAAGCTTGCCGCGGTCTATTTCATCAGCCTGTTCGGATTTGTGATCTGGGTGGGCTTGTTGATCTCCTGGCTGTTCTTCAGCGGCTTCAAGCCGCCGCTCGTCAGCTAATCCATCAAGGATAGCCACATGTCGCAAATTGACCTCAAGAACGAGATTTCGGCCAAGGAAGTTGAACCGCTGCTGCCGGTCGAAAAGAAGTTGATCGGCTTCAGCCTCGGCCTCGGCATTGTCCTGTTGGTGATCCTGATCGCCGTCAATCATTTCGTGCCGATCAAGCTCTAGCCCTAGCCTCGGCGGACGCCTCCACCCGGTCCGCAGGGCTGGCCGGGTGGCTTGCACTTTGGTATGGCGTTAAGCGGTAAGATCAGTTTTATCAGCGCAGAACCTTATTTCCATGAACGCTCCATTCCCGATTCCCGGAGCGCCACTGAGCGACGTGCAAACCCGTCCACTCATCGCCTTCGACGACGTCAGCAAGATCTATCCGTCGCGCGACCGTGCGGCGGAGGTGGTCGCGCTTCGCGATGTCAGTCTTGAAGTCCCCGAAGGCGCGATTGTCGGCGTGATCGGCAAGAGCGGCGCTGGTAAATCGACGCTTATTCGTCTGGTCAACGGGCTTGAGCGTCCGACTGGTGGCCGCGTCGTCGTCGACGGCACCGACATCACCGCGCTCGACGAGCGCGGCCTGCGCCATGCCCGCCGTTCCATCGGGATGATTTTTCAACACTTCAATCTGCTATCGTCCCGCACGGCGTTCGAGAATATCGCGTTGCCGCTCGAGATCGCCGGTCTCGACAAGGCTGCGATCGTCAAGCGTGTCGAACCCTTGCTGGCGATGGTCGGGCTATCCGACAAGCGCGACCGCTATCCGGCCGAACTATCCGGCGGACAAAAGCAGCGTGTCGGGATTGCCCGGGCGCTGGCGACCAAGCCCAAGGTGTTGCTGTCGGATGAGGCGACGTCCGCGCTCGATCCGGAGACGACCGACCAGATTCTCGCGCTGCTCAAGACCATCAACGCCGAGCTCAAGCTGACAATCCTGTTCATTACCCACGAAATGATGGTCGTGAAAAAGCTTGCTGGCCGTGTCGCCGTGCTCGAGGGCGGCCGGATCGTGGAGCAGGGCAGCACTTACGAGATCTTTGCGCATCCTCGCCACGAAACCACGCAGCGGTTCGTCGGCGTCATCACCGGCAGCCAAGTGCCGGATTGGCTGGCCGCGAAATTGCGGCCGCAATGCCAGCCGGGCGACAGCGCGGTGCTTCGCATCGGCTTTGCCGGTGGCGAAGCCGATCAACCGGTCTTGTCGCGGCTGTCGCGAAATCTGGGCCTCGACGTCAATATCCTGCACGGCCAAGTGGAGGCGATCGCCGGCCATCCCTTCGGATCGCTGTTTATCTCGGTTTCGGCCGATCCGGATGACTTGCGGCGGATCATGGAGCAACTGACGTCGGGACAGAATACGGTGGAGCATCTCGGTTATGTCTCCTGAAATTGTCCAGTTGATTGCCTGGTCGACGCTCGACACCCTGATCATGGTCGGTCTTTCCGGCCTGTTGGGGACCCTGTTCGGGCTGCCGCTCGGCGTCTTTCTGGCGACAAGCCGGGCCAACGAATTGTTTCCTTCGCCAGCCGCCAACCGCATCCTCGGCCTCATCGTCAACGCGACGCGTTCGACACCCTTCATCATTCTCGTCGTCGCCATCGTGCCGTTGACGCGTCTGATCGTCGGAACCTCGATCGGGACTCGCGCAGCGGTGGTGCCCTTGACCATTGCCGCCATTCCATTCATCGGCCGCGTGGTCGAAGCGGCCATCCGCGAAGTCGATCAGGGGCTGGTGGAGGCGGCGCGCGCCTTCGGCGCCAGTCCCTTGCAGATCGTGCGCAAGGTGTTGCTGCCAGAGGCCTTGCCGGCGCTGACGCTGGCGCTGACACTGACGCTGGTCAGCCTGCTTGGATATTCTGCGATGGTGGGCGCGGTCGGCGGCGGCGGGCTCGGCGATCTCGGCATTCGCTACGGGTACCAGCGTTTCATGCCGGAGGTGATGGCAGCCGTTGTCATCGTGCTGATCGTGCTCGTGCAGGGCGTCCAGTCGCTCGGTGAGACGATCGCGCGCCGTCTCGACAAGCGCAGCCGGAATTCGTGAGTGAGTATTTCGAAAAGGATCGAACGATGATTTCCCTCCGTTTTCTCCTGGCCTCGGTTGTCGTGGCGGCATCGCTGGTGCGTCCGGCCCACGCCGAAACCATCAAGATCGGCGTCACGCCGGGCCCGCACGCCCAGATCCTCGAAGCGGTCAAGCCGATCGCCGCCAGGAACGGGCTCGACATCCAGATCGTCGAATTCACCGATTATGTGGTTCCGAATGCCGCGCTCGATGCCGGCGATTTGCAGGCGAACTCGTTTCAGAACCAGCCTTATCTGGACAACCAGAAAGCCGATCGCGGCTACAAGATCGATACGGTGGCGCTCACGGTGAATTTTCCGATGGGCGTCTACTCGAAAAAATTCAAGAGCTGGGATGCCGTGCCGCAGGGCGCGACGGTGTCGATCCCCAACGATCCGACCAACGGCGGCCGCGTGCTGCTGCTGTTGCAGGATAAGGGCGTGCTGAAACTCAAACCGAATGTCGGATTCAAACCGACGGTGGCCGACATCGTCGACAATCCGAAGAAGTTCAAGATCGTGGAAGTCGATGCCGCGCAAACGGCGCGGACGCTGGATGACGTCGATGCGGCCGGCATCAACACCAATTACGCGACGCAGGCAGGCCTTGATCCGACCAAGGACGCGATCCTGCGCGAAGATCCCAAGGGGCCTTACACCAACCTGATTGCGGTGCGTAGCGCCGACAAGGACAAGCCATGGGTCAAGACGCTGGTGCAGAGCTACCAGACGCCGGAAGTTCGCGAATTCGTCCTGACCAAATTCAAGGGCGCCGTGCTGCCGTCGTGGTAGGCTCGCGGTATGTTCGCTGCTGATATCGCCGGTCGATGAAACGCGCCGCCACCTGGGTGTTCTACGCCGTCGGCGCGTTGGCGGTCGCCTATCTCGCGCTTTACGCCTATGTCGTATTCACCGGGCGCGCGTTTGAGCCCGGCGACCCCATCCATATCTTCCGAAAACCCGGCTCGGAGCTGGGGTGAAACAATCCGGCGCGAAGTTGCCCCCGCGCCGGATTGATTGGCTGTTGTCGCTGCTAACGCTTATGCCGTTGCTGCCGCGCGTTGCATGTCGCCGGCCCCCGCGGGCGTGATCGGCAGGCCGCCGTCGGCATATTCGTTCAGCTTGTTGCGCAGCGTCCGGATCGAAATGCCGAGAATATTCGCCGCATGGGTGCGATTGCCGAGGCAGTGCTTCAGCGTTTCCAGGATCAGGTCGCGCTCGACATCGGCCACGGTGCGGCCCACCAGCGCGCGGGTCACCTGTTCGGCGGCGAAAGTGGCGTGCGCCACGGCCGGAACAGCCTTGGGGCCGTCGAGGCGGTCGCCGTCGGGGGTGAGGATCGCATCGACGCCGATCTCATCGCCCTGCGCCATCAGCACCGAACGATGAATGGTGTTCTCGAGTTCGCGGACGTTGCCCTGCCAGCGATTGGTGGTCAGCACACGGCGTGCATCAGCGGAGAGGGGTCGCAGCGGAACGCCGTTGGCGTCGGAGTATTTCTTGGCGAAGTGCTGCGCGAGTTCCAGGATATCGGCCGGGCGCTCGCGAAGCGGCGGAATCTTCAGGTTGACGACGTTGAGGCGGAACAGGAGGTCTTCGCGGAAGCTGCCGTCGCGCACCGCCTCGGACAGGTTGCGGTTCGAGGTCGCGATGATGCGGATATCGACCGGAACCGGTCGCGTACCGCCGACGCGATCGATGACGCGTTCCTGGATCGCGCGCAACAGCTTGGATTGTAGCCGCACGTCCATCTCGGAGATTTCATCGAGCAGAAGCGTGCCGCCTGTCGCCTCCTCGAACTTTCCGATCCGCCGCGCGATGGCGCCGGTGAACGCGCCTTTCTCGTGGCCGAACAGTTCGGATTCCAGCAAGTGCTCGGGGATGGCCGCGCAGTTGATCGAGATGAACGGCCGCTTGGCGCGGTTGGACCGGGTGTGGACATAACGCGCCAGCACCTCCTTGCCGGTGCCGGACTCGCCGGTGATCATGACGGAGGCGTCTGAACCTGCAATCTGCTGGGCGAGTTTGATGACCTTGGCCATGGCGTCGTCACGATAGACGAGGTCGCGCGAGTCATTGGCGACCGCGGCGAGTACGGCTGCGATCAATTCCGGATCCGGCGGCAGCGGAATATATTCCTTGGCGCCGGCATGGATTGCGGCGACCGCGGCGCGTGCGTCGTTGGAGATGCCGCAGGCGACGATCGGCACGTGAATGTGCTCGGCCTCGAGCCGTGTCACGAGATCGCGAATGTCGAGGGAAACGTCGACCAGCAGCAGGTCGGCGCCCTTGCCGCCGCGCAAGACCCGCATCGCCTGTTCGTTATCTTCCGCGTGGGTGACGGAGGCGCCGTTATCCATCGCGATCTTGGTCGCTGTTGTGAGCTGCCCTTTCAGGGTGCCAACGATAAGAAGCCGCATGGTATTCTCCTGTTCGTCTGTTCGCGCCTGTCAGGCGCGCTTTATTGGAAACTATCCTTAGTTGCGTTCGGCCTTGATGATTTCCGTCATCGTGACGCCGAGCTTGTCTTCCACCAGAACCACCTCGCCGCGTGCGACCAGGCGGTTGTTGACGAAAATGTCGATGGCTTCGCCGACGCGGCGGTCGAGTTCGAGAACCGTGCCGGGCCCAAGCTTGAGCAATTCGCCGACCTCCATCTTTGAGCGGCCGAGGACCGCTGAAACCTGGACCGGTACGTCGAATACGGCCTCGAGATCAGCCGCGACGCGGGCGGCATTCTCGTCCTCACGATAGGCGACGTCGCCCACGGTTGCCGCGTCGGCAGCGTTCAGATCCGGCAGCGGAACCTGTGTGTCAGTGTCACTCATGGTTCATCTCTCCTCAGCCGTCTCAGGCCTGGTTACGGGACGCGATATAGCGCCCGACAAGTTCGTTGATCTTGGCTTCGATGGCCGCGCGTTCCAGAACGACGCCGCCGTCAGCCCATTCGATCCGGCAATCGCCGGTCGCAATATCCGGCTCGGCCAGGATCACCAGACGGCCGGCAAAGCCGCTCTGTTTGGCCAATGCCTCGATGCGGGCGTGAGCCGCCTCGTAAAGGGAATCGTTGATTCTGACCACGAGATGCGGCGTCGAGACCAATTGGGCAAAGCAGTCGGCGACGAGTGAAGTGACCTCGCCGAGCGGCTCGCGCGCGATCAGTTCGCCGGCCAGCTTGCGGGCGACCGCGAGCGCCACGTCGACGGCTTCGGTTTCCATGCGGCTCTCGATTGTCGAGTAACGTGCGGCAATGCCCTTGATCGCAACGCCGATCGTTTCCAGCGCGAGCGCGGCGCGGCGATCGCTTTCCACCTTGGCCTCGCGCAGGGCGGCGTCATAGCCATCGCGATAGGCGCGCGCCTCGGCGGCCGCGATTTTCTGGGCGACCTCGGCCGCCGTCGCGGGGCGTTCGCGCATCCGGTCGGGCGTCGAGAAGTCCGTGTCGAACAGGAATTTTGCGGGCGCGGCCATCAGTACACCAGCTCGTCGTCAGCGCGGTTCTTGGTCAGCGTGATTTCGCCCTTGGCCGCGAGATCCTTGGCGAGGTTCACCAGCAGCGCCTGGGCCTCGTCGACGTCGCGCAGTCGCACCGGTCCCATCGCCGCCATGTCGTCGAGCAGCATCTTGCCGGCGCGCGAGGACATGTTGCCGAGGAAGAAGCCGCGGACTTCCTCATTGGCGCTCTTCAGCGCGATGCCGAGCTTGTCCTTGTCGACGTTGCGCATCAGCGTCTGCGCCGAGCCCGAGTCGAGCTTGATGAGATCGTCGAAGGTGAACATCAGGGCCTTGATGCGTTCGGCGGATTCGCGGTTGTCTTCTTCCAGCGAGGTAATGAAGCGGGTTTCGGTCTGGCGGTCGAAGTTGTTGAAGATTTCGGCCATGACCTCATGCGCGTCGCGCCGCCTCGTCTGCGAAAGGTTCGACATGAATTCGACCCGCAGCGTCTGTTCGACACGCTCGATCACTTCCTTCTGCACGGCTTCCATCTTCAGCATGCGGTTGACGACGTCGAGCGCCATGTCCTCGGGCAGGATCGCGAGCACCCGCGCCGAATGCTCGGGCTTGAGTTTCGACAGCACCACGGCAATGGTCTGCGGGTATTCGTTCTTGAGGTAGTTGGCGAGCACTTCTTCCTGGACGTTGGAGAGCTTCTCCCACATGTTGCGGCCCGCCGGTCCGCGGATCTCGT
>DATHPL010000464.1:0-2471 GCA_035483915.1 Bradyrhizobium sp. | reverse complement strand
GCCTCGCGCTGTTCCGAGTTGAAATACTTCACGGTCTCGTAGTTGAGCAGCGAGTCGATGGCCTTGGTGTTCGCCTCAGTATCGGAATCGTTCATCTTGCGGCGAATTCCGATCCGCCACTCGGTCGCGATGTAGGTGTAGTACATATAGATCACGACCGTGATCAGGGTTGCGAGCACGTAGCGCCAGTCGAACTTCCACAACAGCACCGCCATCAGGAGGGTCACCTCGACGATGGTCGGAACCAGTTGCAGGATCACCATCCGCACGATGGTCTCGATGCCGTTACGGCCGCGCTCCAGCACGCGTGTCAGCCCACCGGTCTTGCGTTCCAGATGGAAGCGCAACGACAATTCGTGCATATGAACGAAAGTGAGATAAGCAAGCTTGCGCACCGCGTGCATGGCGACGCGCGCGAAAATTCCGTCGCGCCACTGGGTCAATACCCCCATCACCACGCGCAAGCCGCCGTAGCCGAGCGTCATGACGACCGGAGAAGCGACGACCCACAGCGCCCAGTTCGAGGCCTGCACGGGCGCCGTGTCCGCGCCAGTCAAGGCATCGGTCGCCCATTTGAAGGTGAAGGGCACCGCGAGCGTTGCTAGTTTGGCCATCAGCAACAGCACCACCGACCAGACCACGCGCATCTTCAGATCGGCCCGGTCACCCGGCCAGATGTAGGGCCACAGATGTGCCAGCGTCCCGGCCAGGGTAGCCTGTCCTAAGGATTGGTCAGCAGCAGATGGTGCCGGATGAGCTTCCGCGGCGGGATCAGGATGCGCCATCGAGCCCGGCCTGGCGCGGCAGGGCGCACCGATTCGGCACGCGCTTTTTCAGATTTTCTCGCATTGGGCAGTCATATAGAGGGTTTATGCGCCGCGTACAGCCTCGCAGAAGTTAAATTCTTCCGTCATGTTAGGGCCTTGCCGGAATTTTATTCGATGGCCGAATCCTTTATGGTTTGACTGATTTACGCTGCAATGCCACATGACTGATATGAGCACGATCAAAACTGTCTGCGTCTATTGCGGCTCCGGCCCCGGTACCAATCCCCGCTTCATGGAATCCGCCAAGGCGTTAGGCAAGGCGCTGGCCGAGGGCGGCATTCGTCTTGTCTACGGCGGCGGTTCCGTCGGCATGATGGGCGCAGTGGCTACTTCGGTGCTTGACCATGGCGGGCTGGTGACGGGGATCATCCCCGGCTTTCTGACCGCCAAGGAAAATGCGCTCAAGCGCGTTCAGGAAATGATCGTCACGCCCGACATGCACGAACGCAAACGGCTGATGTTCGAACATTCGGACGCCTTCGTCGCCCTGCCCGGCGGCATCGGTACGCTTGAGGAACTCGTCGAACAACTCACCTGGCAGCAACTGGGGCGTCATTCAAAACCGGTGCTGCTCGCCAACATCGATGGATTCTGGGAGCCACTACTGGCGTTGCTCGCGCACATGCGCGCCACTCAGTTCATTCGACCCACCCTCTCGATCGACATCCTCAAGGCCGAACGGGTTGAGGATATTTTGCCGCGGCTGCAAGCTGCTGCCGCGGACGCCCCTGACGGCACCACGGCGATGGCGCCTGAGGTTGCCCAGCGCCTCTAACGCCGGCATTACCGCGGGTTCGCCCCCTCTTCGGCCGGAAACGTCACGGCCTCGATCCGATTGCCATCAGGATCCCTGATGTACGCCGCATAATATCGTACGCGATCATGCGGCCGCAGACCCGGCGCGCCGTCGGATTCACCTCCGGCTTTCAACGCCGCTTCGTGGAACGCATCAACCTCCGCGGCCGATTTCGAGCGAAGGCAGACGTGGCTGCCGCTGTCCGACGCGACCGGCGCCATGCCTGGACGCCAATTGATCCAGAACTCCGGATAGGCTTTGCCGAAACCGATCGTGGCGGGCCGTGTCACAACCCTCGCCAAGCCGAGCGGTGCCAGTGCCGCTTCATAAAAACGCGCTGAGCGCTCGAGGTCGCTGACGCCGATGGAGATGTGGTCGATCATCCTTGCCCCATGCTGTCACGCCGCAGCGCCCGACTTCACGAGCTTGTAGATGATCGAGTCCATCAGCGCCTGGAACGAGGCGTCGATGATGTTGGGCGATACCCCGATCGTGGTCCACTTTTCGCCGTTCTCGTCGGCGCTTTCGATTAACACCCGCGTCACGGCCTCGGTGCCGCCGTTGAGGATGCGCACCCGGTAGTCGATCAGCCTGAGGCCTTCGATGAACTTCTGGAATTTCCCGAGGTCCTTGCGTAGCGCCACATCGAGCGCATTGACGGGGCCGTTGCCTTCCGCGGCTGAGATCAGTTTTTCGCCGTCGACATCGACCTTCACCACGGCCATCGCCACCGTGATGCGTTGACCGTTGGCGTTGTAGCGCTGCTCGACGTTGACGTCGAATTGCTCGACGCGGAAATAGTCGGGAACGTGGCCGAGCGTCCGCCGCGCCAGAAGCTCGAACGAGGC
>DATHPL010000463.1:0-6372 GCA_035483915.1 Bradyrhizobium sp. | reverse complement strand
GGCGGCGACGGAAAGTTTTGGCAACGCGCTGGTGCACGCGATAGAGCGTGGTGTGGGCGACCTCGTAGCGATCGATGCCCGGCACGATCTCTGCCATCAGCGCCTCGACGAATTTTTCCGATAGCGCCAGCTCATCGCTCTCCTCGGCTGCAACCCGGAACATGACCCGCCAGAGCGTGGGCGTCTGCAACAGAAAATGCCAGCGCAGGGGATCGGCGACATAGCTCACCGTGGCGAGCCCCGGAATGACGCTATGGAAATTGAAGGGCGTGCTGACCACCAGATATCGATCGGGCCACGTGAAACCTTCGAACTCGATATCGAGAGAACGACGGACGTCACTGCGTGCGCCGTCGGCACCGATCAGCCAGCGATAGCTGTGTGTCTCGCTTTTTCCGTCCCGTTCTACCGTGACCGTAACGCTGTCGCTGTCCTGTGTGACGGCACGAATGGGGCTTGAGAAGGCGATCTCAAAATTCGGGTCGTCGCGAAGCCGGTCGTAGATGATCCGGGTTAGTTTTGATTGTTCGCATTGCAGCCGGAACGGATGTCGGGTTTGATCGGCGATATCGCCGAAATCAAATTGCGCGATCAGGCCGTCACGGCGGTTGCGGTACTGGAATTTGGGCGCAATCAGGCCCTGCGCGATCAGCGGCCCGACAACGTCGAGGTCGGCCAGCATGTCGAGCGTCGGGGGATGAAACGTCGAGGCGCGGGATTCCGTGCTGAGATCGGGGCCGCCCTCGAATACGGTCACGGGAACGCCGTGGCGAACGAGGTTGGCGGCGGCCACGAGCCCGACCGGGCCAGCGCCGGCAATCAGAACTCGCTCGATGACGGGATAAGTACGGCTCATTCCGCTTTGATACCCGCGGCTTTGACGATCGGCCACCATTTCCCGATCTCGGCCGCTTGATAGGCGTGCAGAGCTTCCGGCGTTTGCCGGTCGCGCGGATAGATTTCCAGGCCGATTTCGGCGAGCCGCTTGCGCACGGTCGGGTCGGCAAGGCTTTCCACGACGGCATTGTTGAGTTTGTCGATGATGGGCCTCGGCGTGCCCTTCGGAGCCCACATTCCATTCCAGACCGGTAGATAAAGGCCGGGTAGGCCTGCTTCGTCCACCGTCGGAATGTCCGGTGCGGCAACCGCGCGCGTTTTCGACATCACGGCGTAGGATTTGATGGTGCCCTCCTGAAGCTGCGGCAGCGAACTCGACAATTGATCGAATATCAGATCGATCTGCCCGGCAACCAGCGCCTGCATCGACGGCGCGGTGCCGCGGTAGGGGACGAACTGGATGTGGGTGTCGGTCAGGGTCTCGAACAGGATGCCGCCCAGATGGGTTGCGGATCCGACACCTGATGTGCCGGCAAGGACTTTATCCTGGTTGGCCTTTACCCACGCGATCAGTTCTTTCAGGTCTTTTGCCGGCACACCTTTCTTCGAGACAACGACGGAGGGATTGCTGGCCAGAAGCGCCACCGGCTCGAGATCCCCGAGCAAGTCGAACGGCAGATGATAGACGGCGCCGGTCAGCACATGCGAGTTCATCGGCCCGACGCTGACCGTATATCCGTCCGCCGCCGCGCGCACGACGCGGCCGACGCCGATCGTGCCTGCGGCACCGGTCACATTCTCGATGATGATGGATTGGCCGAGCACATCCTGCATTCTGGCCGCGACGATCCGCGCCAGCGCATCGGTCGGTCCGCCGGCCGAGAACGGCAACACCATCGTGATCGGATGTGACGGATACGCATCGGAGGTTGCCGACCTGACCGGCTTCAGGCCGCAGCACATCGCCGTAACGGATGACAGAAAAACCCGCTTGCTGATCATGTTGTCCGTCAGCAGATCGTCATTCTCATGAAACTAGAGAATTCCCCGGACAAGGGAAGATCACAATAGCGGCAGCCGCGTGCGTTTTTGCAGCGGAATTACGTTCCGGAAGTCTTCGCGGGGACCCTTACCGCCCTTTGAACTTCGGCTTGCGCTTTTCCATGAAAGCCTGACGTCCTTCGCGGAAGTCCTCCGAGTCCATGCAGGCGGTCGAGATTTCCTTGATCGCGGCCATCTCGCGCTCGTCCTTGTCCTTCAGAACCTGCGCAATCGTAAGCTTGCTGGCCTTGATCGAGAGCGGCGCATTGCCGGAAATGGTGCGGGCGATCTCGAGCGTTTCCTCCCACAACTTGCCGTCGGCGATCACGCGATCGACGAGTCCGATCCTCAACGCCTCCGCGGAATCGATCCGCATGCCCGTGTACATCAGCAGGCGGGCCTGGGATGGGCCGACCAGCGAAACCAGGTGTTTCAGGCCATCATAGCCATAGGCGATGCCGAGCTTGGCGGCGGGAATGCCGAACTGACTGTTGTCGGAGGCAAAGCGCATGTCCGCCGACATGGCGACCTGCATGCCGCCGCCGAGGCAGAAGCCGCGGATACAGGCGATTGTCGGTTTGGGAAAATGGGCGAGCACCGCCCGCTGGGCCTCGCTCTTCCGGTTATATTCTTCCGAGGCCTGCGCGTTGTGCCGGTTTTTTTCGAACTGGCTGATATCGGCACCCGACATGAAGGCCTTGTCACCGGCACCGGTCAAAATCACCACGCGGACATGATCGTCCTCGCGCAATTCGGTGAGCGCCTGACCCCCCCCCTCCCACATCTCAAGCGACATGGCGTTGCGCTTTTCGGGATTGTTGAACGTGACAATGCCGACCCCGTCAGTGATTTTTTTGAGGATTTTGCCGTCGGCAAAGGACTTTTGGTCGGTTGTGGCAACGTCGAGCATGGAAAGCCTTAGGGATAGGGGTTTGAGGCCGCAATGAAGCACTGCTTCGCCAGCACCGCAATGGCGGTGGCGCGGGTCGGTCATTCCCGGTCCGAACGGCTCCCGCTGTCGTCATCCGCGGGCTTGACCCGCGCATCCATCTCCTTCGCAAAAGGCTTTACTGAAGTTTGATGGATTGCCGGGCATAGGCGAGCGGAAGCGACGCCGTTCTTCGAACGGCTATGCCCGGCAATGACGCCCCGGCTTGTAACGACGAAGCTTGGCGTTACCGCGCCAGATGCGCCGTTAGCGGGTGATTGGCGGCCTGGTTGAAGAAGGCGGCTTCCTCGGCGGTGGCTTCCAGTAACTGCTCGTCCTGGTCGTAGATGTCGTTGCGGAACTGGACGGTCTGGTCGCGGGTCATCCACGCCGTGAGGTAGATCCAGGCCACCGGCACTTTCTTCGGCAGCACGATGTCCTCGCGCGCGCCGGTGGCAATCGCCGCGTCGATCGCGGCCCTGTTCCATTTCGGCATCTCTTCCTGCAACAGCCAGGCGGCGAGATCGCGGACATTGTCGACCCGCGAGCAGCCGTGGGAGTCGAAGCGATAGTCGTCGCTGAACAGGTTGCGCTGGTTGGTGTCGTGCATATAGACCGAATAGGGGTTCGGCATATCGATCTTCACCGCGCCGAGCGCATTCCAGGCGCCGTTCTGCTGACGCACCGTGAAATTCGGCACATGCGCGCCGGACCAGTCGACCGACGCCGGATCGATCGGGTGGTCATGCCCGTCCAGCACTTCCATGTGCATGCGTGAGAGGTAGCTCGGATCTTTGCGCATATGCGCGGAGATTTCGGTTTTGGCGATCGAGGAAGGGACGGTCCAGGTCGGGTTCAAATTGACGCTGGTGATTTCGGCGGTCAGCGTCGGCGACGGCTTTTCGGTCTTGCCGACGATCACGCGATAGCGCCGCACGACCGTGTCGTTCTCGACCGCTTCGGCAAAGGCCGCCGGCAGGTTGACGACGACGTAGCGTTGTCCGAACTGGAAATTCGTGTTTTCCAGCCGCTCCAGCGAGGCCTCAAGCTGCCTGATCCGCTTCTGAACCGGGATGTTGAGGGCAGCCAGCGTGCGCGGTGTCACGGTGCCGGTGGCGGCCATGCCATGACGCACCTGGAAATGCTTGACCGCCTCGGCCACCGCCGCATCAAACGGGCCGGATGCCTTGTCGGCAGCAAGATCCTCGCTGACGATCAGCCGTCGGCGCAGCAGATCGTCGTTCGGACCGGCGACGCCAATCGCGAATTGGGCGTCCGCAGGGATGGTCGGCCAGCCGCCGCGGACCGCGATATCCGAGTAGCTCAGCGCGGCATCCTTGATGCGCTGTGCCGTGCCTTCGTCGAATGTCGGCTCATGCGATAGCGCGAGCGCGGCGGCCGAACGCGATTCAGGCGTCGAGGCGGGGGCGGCCGGCTTGACGGTCGCAACATGGGGTGGAGCGGCCTGCGCGGCGGCGGCCGGTGTTTGTGCTGCGCTTCGGCCGAAGGCCGGGATGGCGGCAAGGGCAACGCCGGCGGCAAACACAACGAATTTATGCATGAATAAAATCCCTGGAATGCGTCGATGAATCAAAGGCGAGGCCGGCCAATCGGCCAGTAAGGCGTCAATAAAATATGACCATGACGGTTGCCTTCTGATTAAGCCCGAATTGCGGTTTTTTGCATCCCCGAAGCGCCCGCTTCGCGAAGCCGTGGCTTCCGGTATGTCGCCGGTATCGCTAATCTGGTTCGTGAGAGCCTCGATTTTTCAAGAATTAAAGGGCTCCGCGGGAGGTTGAATGCTAACGCGCCGGGCGGCGATAACGGGAAGCTACGGCGTTCTGGCCGGGCTCGCGGTTTGGCCGGCCGTTGCCGAAGCGGCTTATCCGAACCGGACGATCAAGATGATCGTGCCGTATTCGGCCGGCGGCACCATCGACCTGCTTGGGCGGCTGGTGGCCGATCAGTTGCGGGTCGGGCTCGCCGCCACCGTCGTGGTGGAGAACAAGCCGGGTGCGGCCACTGTGCTTGGCGCCGAGCAGGTGGCGCGATCGGAAGCCGACGGCTACACGCTCTTGACCGCGACCTCGAGCACGCTTGCGATCAACAAGGCGCTTTATCGAAAGCTCGCCTACGATCCGGTCGAGGATTTTACGCCGATTGCCCCGGTCGCCCGCGTGCCGTTCGCCCTGGTCGTCAATCCATCCCTGCCGGTGACAACGCTCGCGGAGTTCACGGCTTACGCCAAAGCCAATCCGGGACTTGCTTACGGCTCGGCCGGCAATGGCAGTCCGCATCATCTCGGCGCCGAGATGTTGCGCGAGAAACTTGGGATCAGCGTCCGTCATGTGACCTATCGCAGCAGCGTTCCGGCGCTACTTGACGTCATCGCGGGCCGCATCGCCTTCATGGTGGCGGACCTCCAGCCGGCGCTGCCGCAGATTCTTGAGCGAAAGGTGAGGGTGCTCGGCGTCACGACCAGGCAAAGGGTGGCAGCGGCTCCCGACATTCCGACCCTCGCTGAAGCCGGT
The DNA here is from genome assembly GCA_035483915.1 of Bradyrhizobium sp. Classification (GTDB taxonomy): domain Bacteria; phylum Pseudomonadota; class Alphaproteobacteria; order Rhizobiales; family Xanthobacteraceae; genus Bradyrhizobium. The sequence goes on along the minus strand of DATHPL010000463.1, from coordinate 1,035 downwards.
CTCGACGGATTCGAACTGGTGGCCTGGGTCGGCGTGGTGGCGCCGGCCCATGTCCCGCGGCCGATCGTCGAGCAACTGGCTGCGCAAATTGACCGGATGACGAGCGATCCCGCGACCGTCGAGCGATTGACGGCGATGGCGCTTGAGCCGATGAGCGGGTCGACGCCGGATCGCTTCAAGGCTTTCGTCAAGGCGGAGGTCGATCGCTGGGGCGTCATCGTCCGCAATTCGGGTGCCGAACTGGAATGAGCGAAGCGGTCGATGTGGAAGTGCTGATCGTCGGCGCCGGCCCGGTCGGGTTGACGCTGGCGATCGATCTGGCCTGGCGGGGGATAGATGTCACCGTGGTCGAGACGCGTGCGGCGGCCGAGCCGCCCGAGCCGAAATGCAATCACGTCGCCGCCCGCACCATGGAAATCTTCCGGCGCCTGGGTTTGGCGGAGAAGGTCCGCAACTCAGGCCTGCCGGCGGATTATCCACACGACATCAGCTATCGCACTACGTTTACCGGGCAGGAGTTGACGCGAATTCCGATTCCCTGCCGCCGCGACCGCTTCACGCGCAAGGACGGCCCGGATTGCAATTGGCCGACGCCGGAGCCGCCGCATCGCATCAACCAGATCTTTCTCGAGCCCATCCTGTTCGAGCATGCCACGGCCCAGAGGCGCATCCGCATCGTCAACCGCACATCGGCCGACGACGTGAGAATCGGCGACGTATTCGCCGACCTGACGTTGCGCGACCTCGATACGGGAGTCGCGAAATCGCTGCGGTGCCGCTATCTGATCGGCTGTGACGGCGCGCGTTCGATCGTGCGCAAGGCGATTGGCGCCTCCTTTGAGGGCGATCCGGTCGTGCAGCGGGTGCAGTCGACTTACATCCGCTCGCCGGATCTGATCGATCTTCAGCGTCACGCAAGCGCCTGGGGCACCGGCGCCATCAACCCGCGCCGCTCCGGCATGGTCTATGCGATCGATGGCCGTGAGCGCTGGCTGGTGCACAATTACATGAAGCCGGACGAAGGCGACTTCGACG
>DATHPL010000462.1:0-2814 GCA_035483915.1 Bradyrhizobium sp. | reverse complement strand
CTTGAATTCGTCGGCAAGGCGCCCATGGGTCACAAGTACTAGACCAATCATCGAGAACTCCTCGCGGGTGCCTTTGGTGCACCGCACGAACGCGCCACTTTGACCATCCAGAGCCCCTACGCAAGAGGGGATCGCCGCATTTCTCAGGGAAACTGGTGAAGAGAAAGGGGCAAGCGCCGGTCTATTCGGTCGCGATAGTGGGGGTGATATGGTTACCAAATTCCTTCGGACAATCCGCTGAAGATGAATTCGCGGTCATTGTAAGGGCAGCAATCACAAGCGGAAGTCCAGAAAATCCCTGCTGGACAGGAATTCTTGGTATCGAAATACCCTTAATTCGGACTTCAAGGGATTCCGGCGCCGGCAGGCGCTCGGCATCTGATGCATCGAGGTCGACCACCAGGCCCACGAGGGCCTCGGGGACGAAATCGCAATGGCGAATTCCGAGGCCACGAATTTCGATGAGGCCGGCCAGGGCCGGCGCCGGGCGAACCATCAGCGCGGCCTCACGGGGCCAGACATGGACGCGGTCGTCTCCGACCAGCCTGGCCGGGGCGATATGGCCCGCGCGACCGGCCAGCAGGAGGTCGAAGGCCAGGCGCGATTTGCCGGACCCGGACGGTCCGCGAATGAGAACGGCGCGATCTCCCACCCGCACCGCGGATGCGTGGATGCTGGTGTCTATCTCCGCGGTCATACCAAGGCTGGGAGGCGGACCACAAAGCGGGCGCCGGCCACCGTTGCTTCGCCGTCCTCGCTAAGCGGGCCGACGCGATTCTCAGCCCAGATCTTGCCGCCGTGGGCCTCGACGATGTGCTTGGAGATCGACAGGCCGAGCCCCGAATTCTGGCCAAAGCCCTGATGCGGCCGGTCGGTATAGAAGCGCTCGAAAATCCGGGAGAGCGCGTCCTCGCGAATGCCGGGCCCGTCATCGTCAACGACGACTTCGATGTTCGAGCGCACGCGCCGGCATGTGATTCGCACCTTGCTGCCGGCTTCCGAAAACGACTGGGCGTTCGACAGCAAATTGGAGACCACCTGACCGAGGCGCGAATCGTGACCCGGCACCGAGAAGGTTTCGACGGTGCCCCGGCCTTCGAAGCGCAGTTCGACGCCGATATTGTTGCCACGCCGGGTTTCGTTCGCCACCGACGCGAGCGCTGTGAGGAGGCGGCGAAGATCGACCGGCGCCATGTCCTGGCGTTGCAACTCGGCATCGAGCCGGCTTGCGTCGGAAATGTCTGATATCAGCCGGTCGAGGCGCTTGACGTCATGTTCGATCACGGCGAGCAGCCGCGAACGGCTGTTGTCGTTTCGCGCGAGAGGGAGGGTTTCAACCGCCGAGCGCAGCGACGTCAGCGGGTTCTTCAATTCGTGGGCGACGTCGGCGGCGAACATCTCGATCGCCTCGATCCGGTTATAAAGCGCAACCGTCATGTCGCGCAGCGCGCCGGAGAGATGGCCGATTTCGTCGCGGCGGCCGGTGAAGTCGGGAATCTCAACGCGGGTGCGGATACGGCGGCGGACCCGTTCAGCACTGTCGGCGAGCCGCCGCACCGGTCCCGCGATCGTGCTGGCCAGCGCCAGCGACAACACGATCATGACCGCGGAAGCGACGCCGCCGACCTTCAGAATCGCGAGACGTTCGGCCGTGACCATCTGGTCGATATCGTCGCCCTGGGTCGAAAGCATCAGGGAGCCGTGGATCGCACGGAAGCGTTGCACGGGGACGGCGACCGAAACGATCACCTCGCCGCGGTCATTGACGCGCACCATGCTGCTCTTCTGGCCGGTCAGCGATTGCGCAACCTCGGGATAGCCGTTGCCGTTTTCCGGGCCGAGCTCGGTATAGAGCGGCAGGTCGCCGCGATTGAGCCAGGTCCGGATCGCGATCATCGTGCGTTCGGCGATCCCGGGCTTTTCCACCGAGGGCGGCGGAAGTTCGAAGCGAAGCACGTCGCCGCGGCCGTAAAGACTGCGGCTGTCCAGAATCAGCGAGCCGTCGCGGTCGTAAATCCGGGCGCGGGTTTTAGTGGGCGAGATCAGCCGGCGCAGCACCGGCGCCACCCGCTCCGGATTGATCGGAAAATCGAGCCCCGAAAACTCATCCGGCGCGCCGTAGGTTTCGCCGGGCTTCAAGTCCTGCAACCGGTCGGGATCGATGGTGATGGTGTTGGTTTCGACGGTCGCGGAAGCGGCGATCGCACCCGCAATGATTTCGGCCTGCACCAAGAGGCTCTGCGCGCGGGCGTCGATCAGGCCGGCGCGAAACTGCGAGAGGTAGAGGATGCTCGCCACCAGCGCGAGCAGGCCGGCGATGTTGAGCGAAACGATGCGCCGGGTCAGGCTGGAGAAGCTGAGGGCAAAGAAAAATTGCCCGGCCCGCCGCAGCCATCCGAGCGGCTGCCATCCGGCGTCGACCGGATTTTCGGCGGCAAGGGTATCCATGACGACGGTCGCAGCGTCGTCGGCGCTCAGACTGGCATCAGGCTGCGTTCGATCAAGCAATGGCCAAAACCGGCAGTTGTTTCAAATGGACTGTCCGCGATGCCCTATCGCGTTCGCATTCTATCTCAAGCCGGGGCGCCGCGTCAGTCGGCAAGCTGCGTATGACGCGCCGATCCCTCAGGCTTCCTTGAAGCGGTACCCGACCCCGTACAGTGTTTCGATCATCTCGAATTCATCGTCCACGACCTTGAACTTCTTGCGCAGCCGCTTGATGTGGCTGTCGATGGTGCGGTCGTCGACATAGACTTGGTCGTCATAGGCCGCATCCATCAGCGCATTGCGGCTCTTGACGACGCCGGGGCGGGT
>DATHPL010000461.1:0-3138 GCA_035483915.1 Bradyrhizobium sp. | reverse complement strand
GGCTTGTGGTGCAGGAACTTCAAATAGGCGGCACTAGATGCTAGTTTATGCGCTGGTCGCGGGCGTTCTGTTCGGATTGTATTTCAGCTTGGTCGGCATCGGTCTCAATCTGGTGTTCGGCGTCATGCGGATCGTCAATCTGGCGCATGGCGATTGCCTGATGCTGGGCGCGTTCGTAGCGGTTGGCGTCGTCACCGTCATCGGGATTGATCCGTTGTTCGCGGTGCCACTGGCATTCATGATCTTCCTGGTTGCGGGCATGCTGCTGTACTGGGTGCTGGTGCCGCGGCTTCAGGGGTCGACCAACCCGGAAATGCTCTCGATCATCCTTTTCTTCGGCCTGTCTCAGGTCATCGAAGCCGTCACCACGATCTTTCTCGGCACCAGCGAACGTTCGATTCAAAGCCGCGCGCTGGGCACAGTGTTTTCGACGATCAAGGTCAAATGGTTCGGCGGCTCGCCCAATAGCGGCGGACCGGTGCAGATCTTCGGGCAGGGGTTTCCGGCGTCCTGGGTGATCGCCGCCGTCACCAGCCTGATCGCGATCGGATGTGTCTATGTATACCTTTACCAGACTCGTCTGGGCACCCTGACCCGCGCGGTGATGTCGCGGCGTGATGAAGCCTTCGCAACCGGGATCGACGTCGACCGCGTGTCGGCCGCTGCCTTCGGCATCGGGTTGGGACTGGCGGCCGTTGCCGGCATCTTTGCACCCTTCATGTTTGGCTCGGTGACGCCGGCCTTTGGCGCCGATGCCACCGTTACGTCCTTCACCATCGTGGTACTCGGCTCGCTGGGAAATCCGCTCGGCACTGCGCTCGGCGGTGTCGTCTACGGCATCTGCTACATGGTGGTGCAGACCTATTTGAGCTCATGGGCTGACCTGTTGCCCTATGTGCTCCTGATCTTCATTTTGTTGCTGCGTCCGAGCGGTCTGCTCGGAAGGCGGGTGCGTGTTGCCTAACGCCGCCAAGCATTTGCTCTTCATCGCGCTACCGCTGCTCGCCGTCTTTGCGGTGCTGCCGGGCGTCTATCAAAACCATCTGCTGCTGTTCAACTTCGTGATCTTCCTGATCCTCGCGCAAGGAGTGAACATCATCTATGGCTTCACCGGTTATCTGCCGTTCGGCTATGTCGGCTTCTTCGGAGCCGGCGCCTATGGTTTTGCGATCTTGGTGATGCATTTCCAGGCCCCGGCCGTGGTCGCGGTGTTTGTCGCCGGCCTCGTCGGCGTCGCGCTTGGACTGTTGCTCACGCCGCTGTTGCGTCTCTCGGGCGCCTATTTCGCCATTGCCAACCTTGCCGCGTCGCTGGCGGTGTTGCATTTCATCGCCAACCCGGCGCTTGAGCCGATCACGCGCGGCCCCTATGGCGTCTCGCTCACCGGCACGTTCGATCCGACCTATGCCTATGCGGCAGCGCTCGTCGTGCTGGCGCTAACGCTGGGGGTAGTGGTCTTCCTGAAAAACTCTCGCTTTGGCCTTGCGTTGCAGGCGGTGCGAGAGGATGCCGTCAGCGCCTCGATGGCGGGTGTCAATGTCGTGCGGATGCGGATCATCGCCTGGCTGACGTCCGCGCTGGTCGCAGGTCTCGCCGGTGGCGTCTACGCCTGGTACGTTTCGGTGTTCTATCCCGACAATGTCTTCAGCGGCGAGTTCAGTATCTTCGCGATCGTGTTCGCACTGTTCGGCGGCGTCGCCTCGATATCAGGACCGATCGTCGGCGTCGTCATCCTTTACGGCATCTACAACCTGATCGGATTTACCGCGCCGCAGTACTTTCAGCTGATCTACGGCCTCCTGATCATGGGGCTGGTGCTGTTTCTTCCCGCAGGACTGGTGTCGCTCGCAACTCGCAGGGGATGGCATGTCCCCTGAGAGCGCACCATTCCTCAAGGTTTCCAAACTCGTGAAACGCTTCGGCGGCTTTTGCGCACTGGACGGCTTGAGCTTCCACGTTTCGTCCGGCGAGATTCTGGGACTGGTCGGTCCCAACGGCTCCGGCAAGACCACGGCGATCAATGTGATCTCCGGTCTTTATGCCCCTGACGGTGGCGAGATCGTATTGGAAGGCGCTTCGATCGGCGCCGTCGCCTCGCACAAGCTCGTCCACCGCGGCGTCAATCGCACCTTCCAGATCCCAAAACCATTTTTGTCGCTGACGGTCCGGCAGAACGTCGAGGTGGCCCTGGCGTATGGCGGGGCATCGGCCGCACCACCGTCCATGGGCGCTCTCCTGGACGAATACCGGCTGGCTGAAGTGGCCGACCGCCCGGCGGCCGATCTCAATAACGCGCAACAAAAGATGCTCGATCTCGTGCGTGCGCTCGCCACCCGTCCGCGGCTTTTGTTGCTCGACGAACTCGCCGCCGGCCTCAATCCGGCGGAACTCGACTGGATCGCGGAGCGCATCAAGGCGCTTGTCAAGGAGGGCATGGCGATCATCGTGGTCGAACATCTCATGGGCTTTATCGAGCACATCACTGACCGCGTCATCGTCATGAACGCCGGCAAGGAGATTTTCGAGGGCAAGCTCGCGGTCGCGGTCAAGGTTCCGCAGGTCATCGAGGTGTTCCTGGGAGGCGAGCATGCCGCCTGAGGCCACGTCCTTGCTGACGGCTCAAGGCGTCGATGCCGGCTACGGCACGATGCAGGTGTTGTGGGGCGTCGATCTCGACGTCCGCGCCGGCGAAACCGTGCTGCTGCTCGGGACCAACGGCGCCGGCAAGACCACCTTTCTTAAATCGCTGGTCGGCCTGATCGAGGCGAGGCACGGCAGCATCAGGCTCGGCGGCGAGGATGTGACGCGGATGCGTTCCAGCGCGCGGATGCGGCTGGGGATGACCTATATGTCGGAACTGGCGGTTTTTCCCGACCTGTCGATTGAGGAAAATATCCGGATCGGCGCGCAGGCGCTTGGGCATGCCAACCCCCGGATCGACGATCTCTACGACACCTTCCCGGTGCTGCGCGACAAACGCCGTGCGCCGGCATCCAGCCTTTCCGGCGGTCAGCGAAAAATGCTCGGTATCGCCAAGGCTTTGGCGGCCGAACCTCGACTTCTGGTGATGGACGAACCGTCGGCCGGATTGTCGCCTTTGTTCGTCAAGGAGGTCATCCGGATCCTGAGCGACCTGCG
>DATHPL010000460.1:0-7184 GCA_035483915.1 Bradyrhizobium sp. | reverse complement strand
GCTGTGGATGATGCCGCGGTTGCCGACAAACATTCCGCGATCCGAAATCGCGACAATCTCGCCTGACGGCAACACGCGGTTTTGCAGCGGCATCTTACTTCTCCTTCTCCCCGCTTGCGGGGAGAAGGTCGGGATGAGGGGAGTCTCTACAAGACCGGACTTGCCGAAACTCCCCTCACCCGACTTGCTCCGCAAGTCGACCTCTCCCGCGCGCGGGGCGAGGTAAAGAAGATCAGGCCGCGCCGTCGCGGATCGGCGGCTGGAACGACAGCGCGGTATCCCAGGGAAAGAAGATCCAGGTGTCCTGCGATACTTCGGTGATGAAGGTATCGACCAACGGGCGCCCCTTCGGCTTGGCGTACACGGTTGCGAAATGTGCATCCGGCAGCAGGTCACGCACCATGCGCCCGGTCTTGCCGGTGTCGACGAGGTCGTCGACGATCAGAAGCCCCTTGCCGGTGCCGCCGCCCAGCTTGGCGGTGTCGGGCGAAACGCCTTTAAGCACGTTCAGATCGCCCTGCTTGGTGTGGTCGTAGCTCGCAATACAAACAGTATCGATGATGCGCACGCCGAGCTCGCGCGCCACGATCGCCGCCGGCACCAGACCGCCGCGGGTGATCGCGATGACGGCATGAAACGGGCCGACTTCATTGAGCCGCCAGGTCAACGCCCGGCAATCCCGGTGAAACTGGTCCCACGAAACCGGAAAGGCCTTTCCTGCACCTGGATCTGCCATTCAATCCCCCTGCTGTTATCTCTTGTCTGATTTCTGCCTCGAGCCTGTTCGGTTTTGATTGAATCAAAACCGGGCTCTAATCTTTGTTTTGACGCGTTTTCTCGAAAACGCTTTAGCGAGCCACATTCAATCCCGCCAGCATTTCCTTGACCGCATTCATTGCGGCCGTCAGCTTCTCCGGATCACGCGAGCGCACCACGAGATTGGTGTTCGGCTTGTTGTCTTCGTCCATGAAAGGATAGCTGCCGATGAAGGTGTCGGGATGGGCGTTTGCGATCGCCCGTAACGGACCGCCGACATCGCCTTCCCGTGCGTTGGCGCGAACGCTTTCCGACAGCATCCGCACGCCGGATTTGAGTTTTGGCGCTACGATGTCCATCATCGCCTGCATGATCGTCGGCACGCCGGCCATCACGATGACATTGCCGATCTTAAAGCCGGGCGCGAGGATGGTCGCGCTCTGGATCAGTTCGGCCCCGTCGGGAATCCGCGCCATCCGCAACCGCGCCTCGTTCAGGTCTGTCTCGCCCCAGCGTTCGCGAAACCGCGCCACCACCTCCGGATGATGGTCGATGCCGACGCCGAACGCCTTGGCGACGCTGTCGGCGGTGATGTCGTCATGGGTCGGCCCGATGCCGCCGGTGGTAAAGACGTAGCTATAGCGATGACGCAGTGCATCCAATGCCGCGATGATCTCAGGCTCCTCGTCGGCGACGACGCGCACTTCCTTGAGGTCGATGCCGATGTTGGTGAGGTACTCGGCGATGAAGCCGATGTTCTTGTCCTTGGTCCGCCCGGACAGGATTTCGTCACCGATCACCAGAATTCCCGCAGTGACGATCTCACTCATGGTCTCTCCTTCGAGCGGCCGGCGCCCACCTCCGGCCTAGCCTCGTTTATCCGGCCAACACCTTGATCTCCAGCGGGATTTTGCCACCGAAATAAGCAGCCGCCAGCCATTTTTTCGTGCATATCCCGGCCGTCGCAAACAAATGGCCTGAACCAATGCATATTCCACTGGCCCAAGCCTTGCTACCATCCAGTGAAGTCATGCACTGTGATGTGAGGCTTACGGGGGACGGTCGACATTCATGGCAGTTGCCTTCGATGAAATGAACGGCATGGGCGGCGACCTTCGCCCGGCCTACCAGGAACTCTCCCGCTGGCTGAAGGAGACGCCACCGGACACGTTGGAATATCGCCGCCAGGAAGCCGAGCTCCTGTTCCGCCGGATCGGCATCACCTTCGCGGTCTACGGCGATGCGGAAGCCCAGGAACGGCTGATCCCCTTCGACGTCATCCCGAGAATCGTGTCCGCCAGGGAATGGACGGTCCTCGAGAAAGGTCTCAAGCAACGCGTGCGCGCGCTCAATATGTTCCTGCGCGACATCTATCACGGCCGCGACATCCTGCGCGCCAATATCGTCCCCGAGGACCTGATCTTCCAGAACCCGGTGTTCCGCCCCGAGATGAACGGCCAGGACGTGCCGCACGATATCTATGTGCATGTCGCCGGCATCGACATCATCCGGACCGATGCGGACAACTTCATCGTGCTGGAGGACAACGCCCGCACGCCGTCCGGCGTCTCCTACATGCTGGAAAACCGCGAAATCATGATGCGGCTGTTTCCGGACCTGTTTGCGCGGCATCGCATCGCGCCGGTGGAGCGATATCCGGACGAACTGTTGTCGGCGCTGCGATCGGTGGCGCCGCACAGCGCCGCCGGCGAGCCGACGGTGGCGCTGATGACGCCCGGCGTCTACAACTCTGCCTATTACGAACACTCGTTCCTCGCCGACAAGCTCGGCATCGAACTGGTCGAGGGGCGCGACCTCATCGTCAAGGACGACGAGGTGTTCATGCGCACCACCGAAGGCCTTAAACGCGTCGACGTGATCTACCGCCGGCTTGACGACGACTTCCTCGATCCCCTGACCTTCCGCCCGGATTCCGCGCTCGGCGTGCCCGGACTGATGTCGGCCTATGCCGCCGGCAATATCACGCTGGCGAATGCGGTCGGCACCGGGATTGCCGACGACAAGGCGATCTATTCCTACATGCCGGATATCGTGAAGTTCTACCTCAGCGAAGAGCCGATCCTGAAGAACGTGCAGACCTGGCGTTGCCGCGAGCCGAAAGACCTCGCTTACGTCCTCGACAACCTGAGCGAACTCGTCGTGAAGGAAGTTCACGGTTCCGGCGGCTACGGCATGCTGATCGGACCGGCCGCGACCAAGGCCACGATCGAGGCGTTTCGCGACAAGCTGAAGCGCGAGCCGGAAGGCTTCATCGCCCAGCCGACGCTGGCGCTATCGACCTGCCCGACCTGCACCGCAGCAGGCCTTGCCCCGCGCCACGTCGATTTGCGACCCTTTGTGCTGACCGGCAGCCAGCGCACGACCATCGTACCGGGCGGGCTGACACGCGTGGCGCTGAAGGAAGGCTCGCTCGTGGTCAACTCGAGCCAGGGCGGCGGCACCAAGGATACCTGGATATTGGACGATTAATTCATGCTGTCGCGTACCGCTGAAAACCTTTACTGGCTCGCCCGCTATGTCGAACGGGCCGAATATATCGCGCGCACGATCGATGCGACGCTGCGCGTGACCGCGCTGCCGGCCGCCTACATCGGCAAGACCAATGAATGGGAATCGGCGCTACTCACCGCCGGCGTCAGTCAGAGCTTCTACAACGTCTACAACGAGGCCAATGAGCAGAACGTCGTCGACTATCTGTCGTTCAACGCCAATAATCCCTCCTCGATCAGGAACTGCATCGAGGCGGCCCGGCTCAATTCGCGTTCGGTGCGCACCGCGCTCACCAGCGAAATGTGGGACACCATCAACTCGGCCTGGATCGAACTCGGGGAACTCTGGGGCAAAGGCGCCAAGACCCGCGAGGAGCTGGCGCGCTTCCTGCGCTTCGTGCAGGAGACCTCGCTGCGTTTCGACGGTTCCGCCTATCGCACCATGCTGCGCAACGACGCCTACTGGTTCTCGCGCCTTGGCGTCCATGTCGAGCGCGCCGACAACACCGCCCGAATCCTCGACGTGAAATATCATGTGCTGCTGCCCGAGGAGGAACATGTCGGCGGCCCGCTCGACTATTATCAGTGGACCTCGATCCTGCGTTCGGTATCGGCACTAACCGCCTATCACTGGGTCTATCGCGAGACCATGAAACCCTGGCTGATCGCCGACCTCTTGATTCTCAACGATACCCTGCCGCGTTCGCTGGCGAGTTGTTACGGCAATCTCGTGCGCAACCTGGATCAGATCGGGGTCGCCTATGGCCGCCAGGGCGCCTCCCAGCGCCACGCCCGCGGCGTCCGCAACCGTCTGGAACACAGCAATATGGATGATATCTTCCAGCACGGCGTGCACGAATTCATTCAGGAATTCATCGCCGACAATTCAAGGCTTGGTGAAATCATCGCCAAACAGTATTTGATCTGATGGATTCGGGACGAAACTCAATTACAGCCGTCATGGCCGGGCTTGTCCCGGCCATCTACGTCTGCTTTGAGGTGTAGAGCAAAGTCGTGGATGCCCGGATCAAGTCCAGGCATGACGATCTTCATATTCTGCCCTCTGAACTCTTGCTCCGGTCAATCATGCGCCTGCGCATCGCCCATTCCACGACCTATCGCTACGAACCGGCGGCGACCGGCATCACCCAGATTCTGCGGATGACGCCGGGCAGCCATGACGGACAATACGTCGCCGAGTGGCAGATCGACGTTTCCACCGACTCCCGCCTTCATGTGCGTCAGGACGCCTTCGGCAACACCATCCATGTGCTGACCGAGGCTGCGCTCTCCGATCTCACCATCACGGTCGAAGGCCTGATCGAAACCCACGACACCGGCGGCGTGCTGCGCGGCACCGACGAACGCTTTCCGCCGAGTCTTTTTTTGCGCCAGACCTCGTTGACCCAGGTCAACGCGGCCATGGAGGCCTTCTCGCGCGAACTGCGTTCGGAGTCGGAAAAGGACGTGCTGGGCTTCCTGCACGCCCTGATGCTCCAGATCAACGACCACATGACGTTCGATGAGGATCCGACCAATAGCGGCACATCGGCGGCCGAAGCCTTCGCCCTGAAGCGCGGCGTGTGCCAGGACTACGCGCATATCTTCATCGCCTGTGCGCGCTCGGTCGGCGTGCCCGCCCGGTTCATCGCCGGGCATTTCATGCGCTCCGACGGCATGGTGAACCAGCCGGCCGGCCATGCCTGGGCCGAAGCCTACGTGCCTAATCTGGGGTGGGTCGCCTTCGATCCGGCGAATGCGATCTGCGCCACCGACGCCCATGCCCGGGTGGCGCTCGGCCTCGATTATCTCGGCGCCGCTCCGGTCCGCGGCACCCGCTACGGCGGCGGCACCGAAGTGCTCACGGTTGCGGTCAAGGTCGATCAGGCCGGCCGCCAGGGCCAGTGGCAATCGCAGTCCTAACTCCGCGACCGCGTCTTTATTCCCTGACGTCTTTAGCGTGCATCGCACAAGGGTTGTGCACCCGCGCGTGCTCATACGATCGGACCATGCAGCCTGCATTGCGCCGGAGGTCCCGCGTGGTACAACGTATGCCAAAAACTTGAATACTGAACACTTGAACGCCAAAGACTTGAACGTCAAAGACTTGAACTTCAAAGACTTGGGCATCAAACACCGGGGAAAAGAATGACTACGTTGAGCGGGGTATCGTCGGTTCGATCTGCAACATCTACGCGCTGGATCCAACTCGGGCTCGGGTTGATCGCGATGATGTCGATCTCAAGCCCCCAATATGTCTGGACGCTGTTCACCAAGCCGTTGCAGGAAGCCGTCGGTGCGCCTTTGTCGGCGATCCAGGTCACCTTCACGGTGGTGATCGTGCTGCAAACTTTCCTGTCGCCGCTGCAGGGTTATCTGGTCGACCGGTTCAGTGCGCGAATTCTGATCGCTCTCGGCTGCCTGTTATCCGGCCTCGGCTGGATCACGGCCGCCTATGCGACGACCCTGATCGGCCTCTATCTGACCTATGGCCTGTTCTGCGGTATCGGAACCGGCATTGTCTATGTCGGTATCGTCGGTCTCATGGTCCGCTGGTTTCCCGACCGTCGCGGGCTTGCGACAGGTGTGGTTGCCGCCGGCTACGGTTTTGGCGCGATCCTGACGACCTTCCCGATCGACACCATGATGAGGGAGAGCGGCTATCAGCATACGCTGGTGGTGTTCGGCATCATCCTCGGCCTGATCGGTGCGCTGGCCGCGCTCGCCATCCGGATGCCGACCGAAAGTGACACGCTTCCGCCGCCGCCGGCGATGGCATCGACGGTGGGCACGCCGCCCAGCGAGATGCTGCGCAGCAACGTGTTCTGGCTGATGTTCGTCATGATGACGATGATGTCGACCGGCGGGCTGATGATCATCTCGCAGTTCGCCGCGTTTTCGCGCGACTTCGGCGTCGCCAATATCACGGTGTTCGGCCTCGCCGCGCTACCGCTGGCGCTCACTGTCGATCGTCTCACCAACGGACTGACCCGCCCCTTCTTCGGATGGGTGTCGGACAGAATCGGGCGCGAAAACACCATGGGCATCGCCTTCCTGATGGAAGCGGCCTCCGTCACGCTGATGGTCCTGTTCCGCGATAACGCGCTGGTCTTCGTGATCCTGTCCGGCGTCGTTTTCTTCGGCTGGGGAGAAATCTTCTCGCTGTTCCCGTCGACCCTGACCGACACGTTCGGGACCAAACATGCCACGACGAATTACGGGTTGCTTTATATTGCGCAAGGCATCGGTTCGATCCTCGGCGGCCCGCTCGCGGCCCTCTTGCGCGAACAGACCGGGAGCTGGCTGCCGGTCTTTGCCATCATCATCGCAATGGACGCGCTGACCGGCATTTTGGCACTCGCCGCGCTCAAGCCGATGCGGCGCGCCTACGCCGCACGGTCACGGTAGGACTGCGCTCCGCCCGTCCAATGGGGGTTGGACGCACAGGCGAAATTGGATAGTTTCGCGCCGCGACAATACTTAGGGACCGGAAATGACCTATTGCTGCGGGGTGCTGGTACGGGACGGGCTCGTCATGATCGCCGACACCCGCACCAATGCCGGGCTCGACAACGTCTCGACGTTTCGCAAACTGCACATTTTCTCCAAGCCGGGCGAGCGCATCCTGGCGATCGCCAGCGCCGGCAATCTCGCGATCAGCCAATCCGTGCTGTCGACCCTGACCGAAGGCATGGAGGACCCTGATACGGGCGAGGTCGAAACGCTGCTCAACGCGCCGACCATGTTCCAGGCCGCGCAACGCATCGGCCGCGCAATCCGCGCCGTTAACGCCACCGAAGGCACCGCGCTGAGATCGGAAGACATCAATTTCGACGTCTCGTTTTTGTTCGGCGGCCAGATCAAGGGCGCGCGGATGCGCCTGTTCATGGTCTATCCGGCCGGCAATTTCATCGAATG
>DATHPL010000459.1:0-4164 GCA_035483915.1 Bradyrhizobium sp. | reverse complement strand
CGCCAACGCCACGCCGCGCGAGACGGCACGCCAAGGGCTCGTGCACGTGATCGAAGGACACCGGGTGTTCACGCAGCTCTCCGTCACCGACAATCTGCTGCTCGCGGCTTACGACCTGCCGCGCGGCGAGCGCGCTGCGCGACTCGATCAGGCCCTGTCATTCTTTCCGGAGATCGCCGAGAAGCGGCATGAGCGTGGCGGCGCGCTCTCGGGTGGGCAGCAGCAAATGTTGACGGTGGCCCAGGGCCTGATCCGCCGCCCTCGCTTGTTGATGCTGGACGAACCGTCGGCCGGCCTTTCGCCGGTGCTGGTCGACCGCGTCCTCGATGTCATTGCCCGGCTGCGCCGCGACGGGACAGCGGTAGTGCTGGTCGAGCAATTGCTCGAAAAGGCATTGGCTGTCGCTGACCGCGTCTATGCGCTGGTGCAGGGCCATATCGTGCTGGAAGCAGCGACGACCGAAGCAAATCTGCCCCAGCGGCTCGAGCATGCCTATCTCGGCCGGGAACGCGCGCATCCCCGGGAAGAAGGTCTCGGCTCTCAGCCTAGCGTTTGATTTGCGACGCCAGATATTTGCTGATCGCAGCACCATAGGGCGGGCGAAGCATCCGCAGGCCGAAGTCGTTCTTCATCTGATGGAAGACGGACTTGCGGTGACTGAACTCACGGAATCCGTCATGACCGTGGTAGGCGCCCATGCCGGCGGGTCCGATGCCGCCGAACGGCAGTTCTTCCTGGACCACGTGCATCACGACGTCGTTGACCGACACGCCGCCGGAGGTCGTTCGATCCAGGACTTTATCCCGCTCGTCACTGTCCGAACCAAAGTAATAAAGCCCGAGCGGGCGGTTATGCGCGTTGACGTAGTCGATGGCCTCATCGACTTTTTGATACGCCTTGACCGGAAGCAGCGGCCCAAAAATCTCCTCCTGCATCACCTTCATGTCGTCGGTCGGATTGAGGATCAATGTCGGCGCCATGCGGCGGTGCGGCTGTTGACGCAGATCCTCGCCGGCCGGATTGATCTCCACGATGTCGGCGCCCTTGGCGCGCGCATCGTCGACGTATCCGGTGAGCCGCTCATAATGCCGGTCGGCGACGACAGCGGTGTAATCGGGATTGTCGCGGATGGTCGGGAACATCTGGTGGACTGCGGATTTCGCCGCCTCGACAAAGCCGCCGATCTTGTCCGCTGGCGCCAGCACATAGTCGGGCGCAAGACAAATCTGGCCGGCGTTCAGGGTCTTGCCGTTCATGATGCGCGCGGCCGAGGTGGTGAGATCGGCGGACCGGCCAAGGATCACGGGGCTCTTGCCGCCGAGTTCAAGCGTGACCGGCACGAGATTTTCGGCCGCCGCCTTCATCACGTGACGTCCGATCGAGGTGGCGCCGGTGAAGATGATGTGATCGAACGCGAGACTGGCGAAGGCTTGGCCTACGTCCGGACCGCCGGTGACCACAGCGATTTCCTCCTCCTTGAAAGCGCTCGCAAACATCTTTTTCATGAGTTCGGAGGTGACAGGCGTCATTTCCGAAGGCTTGACCATCGCGCGGTTGCCGGCGGCCAGCACCCCGGCCAGGGGACCGAACGTGAGATTGACCGGGAAATTCCAGGGACTGATGACGCCGACGACGCCCTTCGGTTGGTAGCGGACCTCGGCCTTGGCGCCAAAAAGACCGAGGATGCCGGGCGTCGTGCCCCGCCGTTCGGTTTTCATCCAGCGCGCCACGTGACTTCGGGCGTGTTTGAGCGGACCTATCGAACTCGCCACGTCGGCAAAGGCCGTGACATGGCTGGAGCGCGCGCCAAAATCGGCGCTCAGCGCTGCTTCGATTTCGCCGCGATGGTCCACAAGCAGCGCAATGCAACGGTTCAGCCGGTCAATCCGGATGGCGGCCGAAGGGGCGCCATCGCGCAATTGGGCGGCTCGTTGTTTGGCGAGGAGGGCGTTGAGCGACGCGCGAACGGAATCGTCCGAAGCGGTGGCGGCAATCGGCATCGGTAACCTCCCTCTTCTATTCCTGTTTTATTGAGGCGCGGCGCGTCTCACCCGTCTTTGCGCGGGCTCTGCTGACCTGACCTTGATAGCCCAGATCGGGATGCCGGAACAGGGAAGCGATGTCCGCTCGAGTCCTACCGAAGCCTTCGGGCCACGCCGGCGATCGACCGCGGAAGGCCTCATCGAGGACTTTTCCGAGTGGTTCCTCCGCATTGAGTTCTCGCGCCAACCAATGCATAAACTAAGCTCTCTTCATAAGACCGTAAAAGCGGACTTAGAAAAAACTCAGGGAGTAAAACTATGCGATCGTTTGGGATTCGTAGCGCCGCCATGATTATTGCGGCCACCGGCGTCTGTGCTTTGGCCGGTCCGGCAAGCGCGCAACTGCTAAGTCACAAGGATCTGAGCTCTTCCATCGCCATGACGATCGCGGAAACGGCGATCGAAACCTGCAAGACCAATGGCTATTCGGTGTCCGTCACCGTTGTCGGCCGGAGCGGGGAGGTCATCTTGCAGGTGCGCGGAGACAATACAGGACCTCACACCGTCGAGAACAGCTTCCGCAAGGCTTACACTGCGCGGACCTTCCGGCAGCCGTCCGGCGAGTTCGCAGCCCGTGTGAAGGCCGATCCCACGTTGCCGCTGATCCATCTGAGCAACGTCATCGCCAACCAGGGCGCGCTCCCCATCAAAGTGGGGGATGACATCCTCGGTGCGGCCGGTGCATCCGGCGCGCCCGGCGGTGAAAAGGACGAGGCCTGCATCAAGGCCGGACTCGACAAGGTTGCCGATCAGCTGAAATGAGCTGATGACCCTCGCCCGACAGGGCGAGGGTCAACCCAGCGGCCACACCAAGGGCCGTGTGGACAGGCTTTCGGGCCAGACCGTTCGATATTCGCTTTCGCTGTACTGCATCATCACAGGCCTGATCGACGTGTTCTGACCG
Source organism: Bradyrhizobium sp. (assembly GCA_035483915.1). GTDB lineage: Bacteria > Pseudomonadota > Alphaproteobacteria > Rhizobiales > Xanthobacteraceae > Bradyrhizobium. The sequence continues at coordinate 1,218 of DATHPL010000459.1, read as the reverse complement.
TCGGCGCCAAACCGGACATGGTCCCAGGGCATGATGGTCGAGCTACCGGGCATGTCGGTCGCCCGAAGCGCCGCCTCGATCGCCGGTCCCTTGGTGTCGCCCGCGCGGTTGATGGCATCGGCGAGAACAAGAAGCGCCATGAATTCTCGTGCGGTGTTGTCGTTGAGGTCTTTACCCGAGCGTTTCTTGAACATCTCGTTCACGACCTTGAGCGAAGGCCGCTTGGTCGCGAGATCGAGCACGAAGCTTGCGCGGCTGATGACGCCGGTGGCCTGATCGCCGACCGCCGCAAAGAAGGCCGGCTCGATGAATCCGCCGTTCTGGCTGATCAGCCCCTTGGGCTTGACGCCGAGCTCGCGCATCGTTCGTACGAAGAGGATGGCGTCGGTCGTGTAGGACGTCGCCAGAATGACGTCCGGATTATTGGCTTTAAGAAGCTGCACCTCCGTGCTCAACGACGGCGAATTCGCCCGATATTTGACGTCGGCCACGATCTCGACGTTCTGCTCTTTGGCAAGGCGCTTCTGGACCTGGCTGGTGTCGTTTCCAAACAGCGTATCTTCATAAAACAGCGCGATCGTCCTGGTCGTACCGGGATGTTTTTCACGCAGGTATTGAAGAAAGTCGAACATCGCGACGGAATACATTTCGTCGTGAGGTCCCGGGCGGAAGAAATACTTCAAGCCCTTGGTGTGCAGCGAGGGCGAGGACGATTCAGCCGCGACGAACGGTATCTGGTAGCGCTCCGCGACCTGTGACACGACGGCCGCAACCGAACTGTAATAGGTGCCGATCAGCGCACACACATTGTCCTGGGTGATCAATCGCTCGGCTTCGGAACGGCCCTTTTGCGGATCGGCCTGGTGGTCGGCATAGACCAGCTGGATTTTGGCGCCGCCGAGACGCGGCAAACCGGCTTCGCGCGCCAGCGGCAGGTCGATCTCATACCGCTCATTGATGACGTCCGCGGCGGTCTCGAGCGCGACGCGGGCATCGACGCCGACCTGCGCGCCTGAACCGGTAAAGGGGTAAATGACCCCGATCTTGACGTCGGCGGCGGATCCCTGCGCGGCTGCTTGTCTGGCGGATGCGGTCAACAGCGCGGCCGACGCACTCGAGGCCAGCAAAGCGCGGCGATTTAACATTTTCAAACCCCTGCCGTTTTTTTGACAGACTATCGACAGGGGACAGGCCCTGCCAAGGTGCAAGCGGGTTCTC
>DATHPL010000458.1:0-1724 GCA_035483915.1 Bradyrhizobium sp. | reverse complement strand
GCCACTCCTTCGCCTGCGCTTTTTCGCCATTTGCCAGCACCATCCAATCGGGAATATAAGGTCACGCATGATGAACGAGACAAACCCGATTATCGCCTTCGTATGGAGCGGCTGGACCGCAACCTGGCCCACCGCATTGTTAGCCTTGATCTGGGCTGCGTGGCTGATGAGCTGGCTGATAGGCTCGTTCTTCTCGGGACGGACCGAGAAGCACGTGAGAACCTGGGACTCGCGAGCCTACCGGATCCCGATCCTGATCGGCGCCATCCTGCTGACGCCCTGGACCGCGACCGTCCTTGGCGAGAAGCCGTTGTGGCAAGTCGGCACCACCGGCACTTACATCCTGGCTGTCCTCGCTGCCGCCGGTTGCCTGTTCACCTGGTGGGCGCGCATTCATCTCGGGCGTTTCTGGTCGAACGCCATCACGCGCAAGGAAGGCCACCGCGTCATCGACACCGGCCCTTACGGGCTGGTTCGGCATCCGATTTATACCGGGCTGATCGGAGCCATGATCGCAACCGGCATTGCGGTTGGAACCATAACGGCGTTACTCGGCACCGCCCTGATCGCCTTCGGACTCTGGCAAAAGGCGCGCATGGAAGAAGGCTTCCTCTCGACCGAACTCGGCGCGGACGCCTATGGTCCTTACTGCCAACGCGTTCCGATGTTGGTACCGTTCCTGCCGCAACGCTGAAGTTTTGCGCTCGATGCCGTGAGGGCATCATTCCGGCCACCGATCAATGCTTCGGCGGCACCGGCTCTGAGACCTCGACAACCGGCTCGATATGACGCGGAACGATGACGCGCTCGCCGGGAACCAGCGGTGTGCGCTCCGCGCCTTTGTTGACCTGGGTGACCGACCACAGCGGGACATGATAGGCGGTCGCGATCGATTGCAGGCTATCGCCCGGCCGGGCGAACACCGACGTTCCGCTGTCCCAGAGCTCGACGGGCGCGTTCGCGGGAACGGCATAACGAATCGGAACCGTGTCACCCGCGGCCCTTGATGTCGCCAACTGAAGCACCTTGGTCACCAGCTGTTGCTGGACCGTATCCATCTTCTCGATATTGATGTGCGAAACTTCGTCATGCTGTGAAAGGTCGAAGCTCGCATAGTGGCCGCGGAATCCGGGCTTCGGCTTGACGTCGCCGCCGCCGAGCACACTCTTCGACAGGAAGATGTTGATGAAACGATCGACATTCAGCGGGACGTCGTTCGTCGCATGAGCCGGATCGATGGCGACGACCAGATCCGCCCGAATGCCTTCGCCCTCAAGAATCTCCGCAAAGATCACGGCACAGAGCCCGCCCATGGAGTGTCCGATCAGGACGATCGGCTGCGGGTTTTCGCGATACTCTTGAATCGCCCGGGCCGCGATCAGGCGGCAGATGGTGAATTCGTAGACGTTGGCGGTGACGCCGGCCTCTTCAAGCCGCTCGGTGAGACGATCCATCCCGCGCGAGAAAATGGGACCGAGCGCGCCACGGAACAGATAAACCCGCGGGTGCCGGGCAGTCGTCGATAGTCCGGAAGGTGGCGGCGATATCAACGTCTCAGTCGTGGCCGTGACCGGGTCGGCCGCCGCCGGATTGAGGCCGCCGTTAAATAACGAGGCCCAGAGCAATGCTCCGGCAAGGGCTGCAACTCGCGCCGGATTGATCAACCGCTCCACGAACCATCCTAACGCTAAAAGCCCGTTGTCGGACGCCGGCATGAGCGGCTC
>DATHPL010000457.1:0-3570 GCA_035483915.1 Bradyrhizobium sp. | reverse complement strand
TCGAAATCCATTTCGGCGTAGCATTCGTAGGGCTGGGCCTTGCGCAGATCCCAGGCCGCGCCCGAGCCGCGCACCATCACGCCGGAGAAGCCCCACTCCCAGGCCTGCTTCAGCGAGACCACGCCGATATCGACGTTGCGCTGCTTGAAGATCCGATTGCCCGTCAGCAGCGTTTCCAGATCATCGACGACGGTCAAAAACGGATCGCACCACGCATCGATATCGTCGATCAGCTTGGGCGGCAGGTCCTGATGCACACCGCCGATTCGGAAGTAGGCAGCATGCATGCGCGAGCCCGAGGCGCGCTCGTAAAACACCATCAGCTTCTCGCGCTCTTCAAAGCCCCACAGTGGCGGAGTGAGCGCGCCGACGTCCATCGCTTGCGTGGTGACGTTGAGAAGATGCGAGAGGATGCGCCCAATCTCGCAATAGAGCACCCGGATCAGCTGGCCGCGGCGCGGCACCTCGATGCCGAGCAGCTTTTCCGCCGCCAGGCAAAACGCGTGCTCCTGATTCATCGGCGCGACGTAATCGAGCCGGTCGAAATACGGGATCGCCTGAAGGTAGGTCTTGTGCTCGATCAGCTTCTCGGTGCCGCGATGAAGCAGACCGATATGGGGATCGACGCGGGCGACAACCTCGCCATCAAGCTCCAGCACCAGACGCAGCACGCCGTGCGCGGCCGGATGCTGCGGGCCAAAGTTAATCGTGAAGTTGCGTAAGGCTGGGCTTTGTTCGTTCATGGCTTCGGCTCCGCCTTCGCTTTCTCGTCACCCGGCAGCGGATAGTCGGCGCCTTCCCAGGGTGACATGAAGTCGAATTTCCGGAATTCCTGATTGAGCCGGACCGGCTCGTACAGCACCCGCTTCTCCTGGTCGTCGTAGCGGACCTCGACGAAGCCGGTGAGCGGGAAGTCCTTGCGCAAGGGGTGGCCGTCAAAACCGTAATCGGTCAACAGCCGCCGCATGTCCGGATGGCCGACGAAGATCACGCCATAGAGATCGTAGGTCTCCCGCTCAAACCAGTCGGCGCCGGGAAACACATCGATGATCGACGGCACCTGCTTGGTCTCGTCGGCTTCACCGCGCAGGCGGATGCGCGCATTCAGCGTCGGCGACAACAAATGATAGACCACGTCGAACCGCTTCTCGCGGCCGGGATAGTCGACTGCAGTCACATCGGTCAGGTTGACGAAGCGGCAGGCGGGATCGTCTCGCAAATAACGGACGACATCGACGATGCGCGCGATATCCACATCCACCGTCAACTGATTGAACGCCACCGAATGGCCCGTCGCCGCACCGGCCAACGCGCCAACGATCGTCTGCCCCAGAGCGTCAAGCCTGCCGTCGTCCATGAGCTAAAACCCTAACGTTCGATGGTTCCGGTGCGTCGGATTTTCTTCTGCAGCAGCAGGATGCCGTAAAGCAGCGCTTCCGCCGTGGGCGGACAACCGGGCACGTATACGTCGATGGGTACGATGCGGTCGCAGCCGCGCACCACCGAGTAGGAATAGTGATAGTAGCCGCCGCCATTGGCGCACGATCCCATCGAGATCACGTAGCGCGGCTCCGGCATCTGGTCGTAAACCTTGCGCAGCGCCGGCGCCATCTTGTTGGTCAGTGTGCCCGCCACGATCATCACGTCGGATTGCCGCGGCGAGGCGCGCGGCGCAAAGCCGAAGCGCTCGACGTCATAGCGCGGCATCGACACCTGCATCATCTCGACCGCGCAACAGGCGAGACCAAAGGTCATCCACATCAACGAGCCGGTGCGCGCCCAGGTAACGAGGTCGTCGGCGGCGGCGACGAAGAAGCCCTTGTCGGAAAGCTCGTGGTTGACTTCGAGGAAATACGGATCGTTCGCACCCACCGGCCTGCCGGTGGCGGGATCAAGGATGCCGGTCGCGGCGGGGGCGACCGCCGGTGCGAACCCTGGCCTGGTGGGAGCTGGGCTCAATCCCATTCGAGTGCGCCTTTCTTCCATTCATAGGCAAAGCCGACCGTCAGAACGGCCAGAAACACAAACATCGACCAGAACCCGGTCGCGCCCAGTTTTCCGAACGCCACGGCCCAGGGAAACAGGAAGGCGACTTCCAGATCGAAGATGATGAAGAGGATGGCGACCAGGTAGAAGCGGACGTCGAACTTCATGCGGGCGTCGTCGAAAGCATTGAAGCCGCACTCATAGGCCGACAGCTTTTCCGGATCGGGCTGTTGGAAGGCGACCAGGAACGGCGCGATCAGGAGCACCAGACCGATCAGGCCAGCCACGGCGATAAAGACAACCAGTGGAAGGTAATTTTGCAAGATTCCGGTCATCAGTAGGGACCTTTTCCTGCGGTTATTGGAGGGGTCCGCAGATTCGTCAGATTAGAATTGTTCCGAGGCTTAGCGCAGCGCACCAAGGGGCGCAAGACAAGCTATCTTGACGCCCTGCCCGGTCCTACAACGCCTGGAAAACCACCCCTCGGGCTCAGCCCGCCTTCCAAATTTCGCGGCCCAAAACTCTCCGACCGGCGATATCGGGCCGCCGGTCTCAAAACCGTTTGGGGCAGCGACGAAACCGTTTTGCGGAGCCGACGAAACCGGGCGGAAACAAACCAAGGGTACAAAGGGAACCAACAGACGGCGCCCAAAGACGCCTCGGAGGCTTCCATGAACCACTCAATTCATTCCGCAGACCGCGCGACCCACGTGAAGATCGTGGTGATGGCGCTTGTGGCCGGAATTGCGGTTGCGGGTGTCGCCATTTCCGCGCGCACCAACGCCGATTACAGCCAGTCCGCCCGTGTCATCAAGGCGGGCAAACCGGTGGTGCTGACCAGTTCGGACACCTTAGTCATTCGCTAACCTCGTCCCCCCGAGGACCTCGTTCCCCCCAAACGAGGATGTGGAAGGGCCGCTCCCCCAAGCGGCCCTTTTGCTTTTTTGGGCGGCCAAAGCTGCAACCTAGCCCGGGCTGACGATGATGTGCGCGGTGAAACGGCCTGTGTCAGGGTGAAAACTGTGCCATCAATAAGGATGGCGCGAGAGACGGGACTTAAACCCGCGGCCTCCGCCGTGACAGGGTGGAACCACATCGTCCAGCAAGAGGCGCCGCTAATTCTCTTTGCGCCATCGCCGCCGTCGCCCACGGCATTCCTACGGCTTGCGTTCAAGTGCTCCAGTCTGGGACGAGCCGTCCGCGCAAACTGCCGCAAGAAGCTTGCAACTATCCCGAGGGGCTACCTTGGCGCAGACGTTGATCGCGTCATCGGAAGCGGTTTTGATATCGGGCCGGCGCGCGGTCGAACTGCTCGAATGACCTCCTTTTTCGTCGTTCCAGTCTGCATGGGAAATTCCGGCGCAGTTCCCGGCCATTGTGGTTTGCAGGATCAGATCCAATCGGCATTGCTTCGGTTCGAGATTATTCTGGCAGTAGCTGAGTTCCTTATCGACCACCTCCCGTCGGGTTGCACCGTTTACAAACAAGCGATAGCGGCCCTTGGAATCGTAGACTACGCCGCCCCAGCTCTTTGAAGGAATTGCCGTGCGCAGATACGCCATGTCGTCGCCTGACATCACACTC
>DATHPL010000456.1:0-1992 GCA_035483915.1 Bradyrhizobium sp. | reverse complement strand
TCGCTTTGTCTTGCCAATCAGGCGCATCATATCCGCACCGCCGCGCGCAGGCTTTCGGAGGAATTGCAGCGCCAGATCCTTCCGGATGGCGGCCATATCTCGCGTAACCCCGGCGCGTTGATCGAGCTTCTGACCGATCTGTTGCCGCTGCGTCAGACCTTCGCCGCACGCAATATCGCGCCACCACCCGCCCTGCTGAACGCGATCGACCGTATGATGCCGATGTTGCGCTTCTTCAGGCACGGCGATGGCAACTTCGCGCTGTTCAACGGTATGAGCGGAACATCTTCCGACGTGCTCGCAACCCTGCTGGCCTATGACGACACCCACGGCACGCCGATGGCCAACATGCCGCATTCCGGCTTTCAACGACTTGATGCCGGCAATACCGCTGTCATCATCGATGCCGGCCCGTCGCCGCTGCCGAGCGTCAGCCACGACGCCCATGCCGGCTGCCTCTCATTTGAATTATCTTCGGGAACGAGCCGGATCGTCATCAACTGCGGCATGCCGTCGACCGGCCGCGACAATTGGCGCAGCTTTGCCCGAGGCACGTCAGCGCATTCGACACTGACCTATCACGACACCTCGTCCTGCCAGTTCGTGGAATTTTCCGCGATGAAGCGGCTTCTGCAAGGCGCGCCCATTGTCAGCGGGCCGACCGCGGTCGAAAGCTACCGCGAGGCCGTCGCCAACGGCATGCTGCTGACGACGTCACATGACGGTTATCTCGATCGGTTCGGCGTGACCCACCGCCGGGTGCTGATGCTTTCACCTGACGGGACGCGGCTGGACGGCGAAGACACCGTGGCGCTGGCGCCCGACGGGCGCAGCAAAGGCCGCGAGACCGACTATGCGCTGCGGTTTCACCTGCACCCCGCGGTGAAGGCAAGCCGTCTCAGCGACGCCAGAGGCGTCATGCTGGTATTGCCCAACCGCGACGTCTGGACCTTCGAAGCGCTCGACGACAAGGTCGAGCTTGAGGACAGCGTATTTCTGGCCGGCAATGATGGCCCGCGCCGCACCTCCCAGATCGTGATCCGCCAGGACTCGCACCACGCGCCCTCGGTCCGTTGGAGTTTTGTGCGCTCGACGTCTTCGCAGGCGGCGACGGCCGCGAGGCGTAACACCCGCCGCGAACCGGAGCTGCCGCTGTAATTAATAAAATGCGACACAGCGGACAGACCGAATCTCGCCGTTGTGGATATCCGCAAAAACTGCTAACCACCCGTTGCTCGCGCGACTGGCGACTTTGGATGGAGCACCATCGGGAAGCGCGAGAGTAACAGCCGCGCGCCTGGGCAAAAGCACCCCTTGAACAGAGGATCTTGCCCATGACTGATCAACTCCGCCATGTCACCCGTGCCCTGTTGTCCGTTTCGGACAAAACGGGGTTGCTCGAGTTTGCCCGCGCACTCGCTCTCCACGGCGTTGAACTTATTTCGACAGGAGGCACCGCGAAAGCGATCTCCGAAGCCGGGTTGAGAGTGAAGGACGTCTCAGAACTCACCGGCTTTCCCGAAATGATGGACGGACGGGTCAAAACCCTGCATCCGAAGGTCCATGGCGGATTGCTCGCCATTCGCGACAAGGCCGATCACACCAGTGCGATGAAGACGCACGGCATCGCGCAGATCGATCTGTTGGTCGTCAACCTCTATCCGTTTGAAGCCACCGTCGACAAAGGCGCCGATTTCGAAACCTGTATCGAGAATATCGATATTGGCGGCCCCGCGATGATCCGCGCCGCCGCCAAGAACCATAACGACGTCGCTGTGGTCGTCGACGTCAGCGACTACCAGGACGTTCTCGACGAACTCAAGGCCAATCAGGGCGCGACCACGCTGTGGCTGCGACGGCGTCTTGCCGCCACGGCCTACGCCCGCACCGCGGCCTATGATGCGGCGATCTCGAACTGGTTCGCACGCGAGCTTGAGACCGAAGCGCCGGAATTCCGCGCCTTCGGCGGGCGCCTGATTCAATCGCTGCGTT
>DATHPL010000455.1:0-4635 GCA_035483915.1 Bradyrhizobium sp. | reverse complement strand
CACCCCGCACGCAACGGATGATCCTCCGGGATCATGCCCTTGCATTTGGTGGTGGTGAGCACCGGCGCCCCTAGCCGTTCGGCGAATTTGACGAACTCCGCGGATGCACCACACCAATAGACGCCCATGCCGGCGATCAGGATCGGCCGTTTGGCGCTGTTGAGCATGTCGAGCGCGGGCTTGAGGTCGGCGCGGTCGGGACGCGGCGTAATCCAGTTCGGCATCAGCGGCGGCTCGGAGACGTATTCGCCGGCTTCGCGCGTGGTCTCGCTCTGCGGAAATTCGAAATGCACCGGGCCTGGCGGCGTCGCGGTCGCCGTGCGCATGGCGCGGCGCACCTGCTGACGCACGGTCTTGGCGTCGACAACGGTGCTCCACTTCACGATCGGCTCGTAAATCGCCTGCTGGTTGATGCGCTGGCGCAAACCCGTCTCGAAGGTCGAGCGCGAATACGTGTCGGTAATCGCGATCAGCGGCGAACGATCGAGAAAGGCGTGCGCCACGCCGTTGACCATGTTGGCCGCACCGGGGCCGCGGGTGGAGAGGCATATGCCCGGGCTGCCGGTGAGATCGCCCCAGGTCGCGGCCAACATCGCGCCGGCGACTTCCTGCTTCATCAGGAGAAACCGCATCTGTCGTTGACGTGCCGCTTCCATCAGTTCCACTGATTCACCGCCGGGGTGGCCGACGATGAAGGGCGTGCCGGCGTCCCTGAACGCGGCGGCGAGCACTTCGACAGTGGTGGTCATGGCAAGCGTCTCCCGAATATTTTCTTCTGTTGCCTCCACCATGGCAGAACTTATCGAGGTTTCCAACCGCGCGCGGCAGCTACGCCAATAGCTATATCGCTGTCATCCATCACTATATTAATGCGCTCTTTCCCGCCGATTTCGTTCTCTCCATGGACCTGCTTATCCGGGCAAGAGCCGATCACCACCGTTGACCGGTCGCGCGAACCGCCGCACCATGGGGCGTTCTCGTTGCTCTTACTGGTTCCCAAGGTGCAGGGTTGACCGATCTTTCAAACCGTCAGACCGAGATCTTGAACATCGCACGCGGCCAGGGCCGCGTGATGGTGGAGGACCTTGCGCGGCGCTTCGAGGTTTCGGCGCAGACCATCCGGAAAGATCTCAACGATCTCTGCGATCATCACGTGCTGACGCGCATCCATGGCGGGGCGATCATCGCTTCCGGCGTCGAGAACCTTGCCTATGAGGCGCGCCGCTTTGTCGCCGCCGAGGAGAAGAAGGCGATCGGTGCGGCCGCAGCAAGCCTGATCCCCAATGGCTGCTCGCTGTTCATCAATATCGGCACCACGACCGAAGAAGTCGCGAGCGCGCTGACCTCGCATGAAGACTTGCTGGTCATCACCAACAACCTCAATGTCGCGATGCTGCTGTATCGTTATCCGCGGATCGAAGTTATTGTGGCCGGCGGCGCGGTGCGCCGCGCCGATGGCGCCGTGATCGGATCGACCGCGACCAGCCTGATCGGGCAGTTCAAGGTCGACTATGCCATCATCGGCGCGTCCGCGATCGACGAGGACGGCACGCTGCTCGATTTTGATTATCGCGAAGTGCAGGCCGCCCAGGCGATCATCTCCAATGCGCGGAGTGTGATGCTGGTCGCGGACTCCACCAAGTTCCGGCGCAGCGCACCGGTTCGCATCGCCGACATCAGCCAGATCAACACCTTTGTCACCGACGTGGCGCTGCCGACGCGGCTCGCCGAGATTTGCCGGACCCGCGACATCCAGGTGATCGAGGCGTTGCCCGGATCGCTCGACACGGATGAGTCCGATACCGAACTTCCTCCGGCCGTGACGTCGGTGCGCTGATTCCTGAGGGAATAACACCGGAAAACGGACCATCCGTGTTGCTTTCGCATTTAGTTGTGATTTAATCGAAAACGAAAGTGAAATCGCCAGTCGCAACGGGCGAGCCGGGGAAGCGCTTGGATCGGATTTTCGACCTCTTGATCATTGGAGGCGGCGTCAACGGCTGCGGAATCGCGCGCGACGCCGTGGGACGGGGTAATTCGGTTTTTCTTTGCGAAATGAACGACTTGGCGAGCGGAACGTCGTCATGGTCGACCAAACTCGTGCACGGCGGCCTGCGCTATCTCGAATATTATGAGTTTCGGCTGGTCCGCGAGGCGCTGATCGAGCGCGAGATTCTCTGGGGAATCGCACCCCATATCATCCGGCCGCTTCGTTTTGTCTTGCCCCATCACGACGGGCTTCGGCCGGCGTGGCTGTTGCGGCTCGGCCTCTTTCTCTATGACCACATCGGTGGCCGGCATCGCCTGCCCCCGACGCGCTCGGTCGATCTTTCCCGTGACGAGGTCGGAAAGCCGCTGGTTCCGAACCGCTACACCAAAGGGTTCGAATATTCCGACTGCTTCGTCGACGATGCGCGGCTGGTCGTGCTCACGGCGCGCGATGCCGCCAACCGCGGCGCGGAGATTCGCACCCGCACCCGCGCGGCCGAAATCCGCCAGGTCGACGGCATCTGGGAAGTTACGCTGGCGAATGCCGTGAGCGGCGAGCGCTCGACCGTTCGCGCCCGCGTGCTGATCAATGCCGGCGGGCCATGGGTCGAGCAGGTGCTGGCGGCGGGATCGGGCGTCAACGCGCGGGCCAAGGTGCGGCTGGTGCAGGGCTCGCACATCGTGGTGCGTAAGCTCTACGATCACGACCGCGCCTACATGTTCCAGAACAGCGACGGCCGCATCGTCTTCGTGATTCCCTATCAGGACGACTTCACGCTGATCGGCACCACCGATCGCGATTATCACGGCGATCCGGCAAAGGTGAAGGCGACAACCGAAGAGATCGAATATCTCTGCGCCTCCGTCAGCGAATATCTGGCAAAGCCGGTCAGCCCGCAGGACGTGGTGTGGGATTATGCCGGCGTTCGCCCGCTCTACGATGACGGCGCAAGCGAAGCCAAGGCCGCAACCCGCGAATATGTGTTCGAGCTCGATCTCCCCGGCGGCGCGCCGCTGCTGTCGATCTACGGCGGCAAGATCACAACCCATCGGCGTCTGGCCGAAGAAGCGCTGGAAAAGCTTGGCCCTTATCTGAAAGGCGACAAGGCGCGCGAAGGATGGACGGGCAAGGCGCCGCTGCCGGGCGGCGATATGGACGTCTCGGCGATTCCGGCGCTGTCCGCGGAACTGATGCGCGACTATCCGTTCCTTACGCCCTTCCATGCCAACCGGCTGGCACATGCCTATGGCACGCGCGCCGTCAAGCTATTGGGCACGGCGAAGTCGCTTGCCGAGCTTGGTAAAGCTTTCGGCGCGAGCTTGACCGAGGCCGAAGTCAGGTACTTGATTTCGGAGGAATGGGCCTGCACCGCCGAAGACATCGTCTGGCGGCGATCCAAATTGGGATTGCGTCTGACGCCGGAAGAGATCGCAGCCCTCGATCTCTGGATTGCCGCCCAGCAAATCTCCTCGAAGGCTCTCATGACCGGAGCGGGAGGACGGCCATGAGCGTTGAACTGGTCAACGTCTCGCGGTCGGTCGATGGCGTCCCTGCCATTCGCGACGTCACGCTGAAACTCGAGCGCGGCACCTTGAGCGTTCTGCTGGGTCCAACGCTATCCGGCAAGACGTCGATCATGCGGTTGCTCGCCGGTCTCGACAAACCGACCTCGGGCCGGGTTCTCGTCGATGGCAGGGACGTGACCGGCGCCGACGTGCGGCAGCGTTCGGTCGCGATGGTCTATCAGCAATTCATCAATTACCCCTCGCTGACGGTCTATGAGAATATCGCCTCGCCGCTGCGGGTGCAGGGCAAGCCGAAAAGCGAGATCGAAAAACGTGTGCGAGAGGCCGCCCGGCTTCTGAAACTCGAACCGTATCTCGACCGCACGCCGCTACAACTCTCCGGCGGCCAGCAACAACGCACCGCGATCGCCCGCGCGCTGGTCAAGGGCGCCGATCTTGTGTTGCTCGACGAGCCGCTCGCCAATCTCGACTACAAGCTGCGCGAGGAACTTCGCACCGAATTGCCGCGCATCTTTGAGGCTTCTGGCGCGATCTTTGTCTATGCGACGACCGAGCCGTCGGAAGCGCTGTTGCTGGGCGGGCGTACCGTCTGCATGTGGGAAGGCGAGGCGCTGCAGGCCGGCGAGACGCCGCTGGTCTATCGCCGTCCCGACACGTTGCGCGTTGCCCAAGTGTTTTCCGATCCGCCGCTCAACATCGTCGGCATCGAGAAGAAAAACGGCTCCGTGCAATATGCCGGCGGCATCGCGGCGCCGGCGGGTGGACTCTACGCTACGCTGGCCGATGGCGCCTACCGGGTCGGCTTCCGCGCGCATCAATTGGAGATTGCCAACGGCATCCCTGGCCGACACGCGTTTCATGCCACCGTGACCGTGACGGAAATCACGGGCTCGGAAAGTTTCGTGCATCTCAACCGTGATGCGTCCAACTGGGTCGCCGTGCTGCCGGGCGTGCACGAATACCAGCCCGGCCATCTGCTCGATGCCGTGCTCGATCCGGATAATGTCTTTGTGTTCGATGCGACGGGTCGTCTGGTCGCATCTCCCGATCTTTTATCGAAAAATACGTGAGGTGATGCATGGCGCGCATTGACCTCGTCGACCTCGCGCATTCCTACGG
>DATHPL010000454.1:0-5327 GCA_035483915.1 Bradyrhizobium sp. | reverse complement strand
CCGCCTTGGTCTGAAAGTCGAGCGCGCCGAACGGCTCGTCCATCAGCATCACTGCTGGTTGGTAGGCGAGCATCCTCCCCAACGAAACGCGATGCCGCATGCCGCCGGAGAGTTGCGCCGGATAGGCGTCATGAAACTCGGAGAGTCGCAGCAGGGTCAATAGATCGGCGACGCGCGCGGATCGCTCTGCCGGCGCGACGCCCGCCAGTTCAAGACCGATCTCGATATTACCGCGCACGGTGAGCCATGGCAGCAGCGTGTCCCGCTGGAACATGAAGCCGATATGTTCGGGCGGACCGTCGACCCTCTGGCCATCGACCGAAATGATACCGCTCTCCGCCGCGTTGAGGCCGGCGATGGCGCGCAGGATAGTCGACTTGCCGCTGCCGCTCGGTCCGACCAGAACCACGAATTCAGCGCGATCCACCGCGAGGCTGACGCGGTCGACGACGAGCAAACGGCCGCGCGGCGTTGCGTAGGAAATCGAGACGTTATCGAGCAGGATGCGCGACGCCGTGGCCGCGACCGTCATTTCGTCGCGGGCCGCCAATGCAATGCCCTCCGTTCGATCAAGAAAACGATCTGATTGGCGATCATCGCCACCAGCATCAGAACGAGCAGTCCGGTGAAGACGCCGGTCGTATCGAGCTGGCCGCCGGCGCGCAGGACGTACCAGCCGAGCCCGCGATTGGCGCCGATCAATTCGCCTACGACCGCGCCAACCAGCGACAGGCCGATGCCGATACGGAATGAAGCGATCAGCCAGGGAACGATCGAGGGAATGGTGACCTTGCGCAGGATGTAGGATTTTGGCGCCCGCATCGTGCGCATCAGATCGACCATATCGGGGTCGACGGTGCGGATGCCTTCGGTGACGTTGAGGATGAAGACGAACACGACCATCGAAAACGACATCATGACCTTGGCGAGAAGGCTGATGCCGAACCACAGGATGAACATCGGCGCGAGCGCGACGCGCGGAAGGCCGTAAAGGCCCATCACAAAAGGATCGACAATTGCCGCAGCGTGCCGGTATTTCGCCAGCGCAATGCCGATCGGCGTGCCCACAAGCGCGCCCAGTAGCAGGCCGAGCAGGGCTTCCGAAACCGTGGCGTCGAGGTGACGCCATATCTCGCCGCTCGCAAACAGCGCCAGAAGTCTTGCGCCGATCAGGCTTGGGCGGCTGCTCCAGAATTCGTTGAACAGATTGCCGGCGGAAAATTCCCAGATCAGCAACAGTCCCGCGATCAGGCCGAGACGCCACAGCCAGATCGAAAAGCCGTTCCCCGCAGCAGTTGCCTTCTCGTCCCCCGGGCCGCCTGGCGGGATCATCTCATCGGAGGCGGTGGGGTCGGTCATTGGTTCAGTCACATCACGGCAGATAACGCAGGGCGACGACGTCTGCGTAGGAGAGTTCCTTCACCGAGGGATCAGCGATCCGCAGCATTTCAAGCGCGGTCTTGAATCCGGCCTCCTGCGCGCGCCCATCATGAGACAAGCTCCGTTCCGCGGCGTCGTGAGCGACGGTCACCACAAGCCCCGGCGACAGCGTCGGAAAGCGCTCATGCACGGCAGCCTCGACCATCTTGGGTTCGGTCTGAATAAGTTTTTCGGCCTTGACGACCGCGCGCGCTACAGCGTGCGCCGTCGTATCGTTGGCTTTCAGCCAGCTCCCGACAGCGATCAGATCGAGCGCCATATAGTCGAGATCGCGAAAATCGGCGACGAACTTGTATTTGCCGGTCGCCATGTAAGCCTGAACGTCGGGGGTGGTGAACATGCCAGCCGCCACCGATCCGCGTTCGATCGCGGCGCGCATGGAGGCGCCAGTGCCGGCGGCGATGATCTCATAATCGCTGTCCGGGTTGAGGCCGAGCTTCCGGATCACGAACCGCAGCGTGTTATCGGTCAGGCTGCCCGGCGAGGTGATGCCGACGGCTTTGCCGCGCAGGCTGGCCAGATCGGTAGCCGGAGATCCGGCCGGCGCCAGCAGCGAGTAAGGGTGTTTGTCGAGCAGCGCCACCAGCACCGCGCCGCCAAGCCCGCGGCTCGCGAGCCGGAGCGCATGATCGCCGGCGCAGATGCAGAGGTCGATGCCGCCGCCCGCAAGCGCCTGCACGGCCGGGCCGCCGCCGTCGAAATCGATGATTTCAGCATTGATGCCTTCGGCTTCGAACAGCTTTTGCTGAATGGCGACCACGACCGGGATCGAAGCGATCGAAACTTGCGCCGAACCGATCCGAAGTGTGGTTGCTGCTTGCAGGCTGCCGGCCGTCAGCATCAGCGCGGCAACGGCCCCGAGAACAGATGAGGCCAGATATCGTCGCGAGAAGGTTCTTGCGCTTCCGTTCATCGGGTGTCCTTGCCCTAATTCGGCAGCTTGGCTGCGAAGGCCGAGTTGCGAAGGCAGAGACAGCCCTTCGGATCCTGCCATAACCGTTCCTTCTCATGCAAAAAGCCGATCGCGCGGGCGACGGCGTTGAATTCGTAGCCGGAAAAACGTTCCGCGATGTCGGTGAAGTAGAGAGGCGTCTTCTCAAGCACAGCAGCAATCTCTTCAGCGAGCTTGCCGATGGTCTCGGGCGACGCTTTTTCGGCCTCGCGGTCGGCCTTGCCGCCGAGATAGTCCGATATCTTGGCCGTGTCGGCGTAAGCGTAGGTGATGCGCTCGTAGCGTTCTTTCGGGATGCCTTCTGAGATCGTGGCGTCGATGCCGACCTTGGCGGTGGTCGGCACAATGCCATGCGGCGTCGGCGCCAGCGATGGATCGAGCGGCTTGCCGCGCGCGTTGCTGACGATCAGGATATCGCGGTCCCCCTGCACGCGGGTAGCGATCGCCCATTCGACCTCGACCGGATTGAAGACGTCGATGTCGTCATCGACCACCACGACGTGCTTGATATCCATGACCGAGAGTGCGGCGAGCAATGCGTTCTTGCCGTCGCCGGCCTGTTTCTTGATCGAAATCACCGCATGCCAGAAGGTGACGCCGCCCATCGTCATGTTGATGTCCTTGACGACGACGCCCGCCGTGCGCAACGCCTGACGGATCGCGGCATAGCGCGTCGGCGCCATCAACCAGGTGTTTTCCCAGGGCATATGCAGCGCGTAATAGATCGCGTCGCGTCGCATCGACACCGACGTGATGCGTACGATCGGGTTCCAGTGCAACCCGCCCATCAGCCAGGTGAACTCCCCGAAGCGCCCCTCCGGTTGGGTCCAGCCCGTCGGCAGCACCTCACCCTCCAGGACGATTTCAGCGTCCGCGACATAAGGCACATCGACCGTATCGCCGGCCCCGAGTTTCACCGCCTGGCCGCGGATGCCGCCGGCGATCGCCATCTCATCGGTGCCGAGCGGCGCCTTGAAGCCGGCGCCCAACAGTTCGACCGGATGCGTGCCGATGCTGATCGAGATCGGCAGCGGCCGTTTCGCCTCATAAGCGCGCTGCACGAACAGCCTCATGTTGTTGGGCGTCACGATATCGATCCCGGTCAGGTTCTTTTCCTTGACCATGAAGCGGTAGATGCCGGTGTTGATCCCGAACTCTGGGTCTTTGGCGATGACGACACCAGCCGTGATCATCGGGCCGCCGTCATAGATCGAGGACATCGGGATCGGTAGCTTGTAGAGATCGACGTCGTCGCCCTTCATCACCACTTCCCGCGCGCGCGATGTCGCAACGCGCTCAGGTGGGATCGGCTTGGCGATGCCGTTCTTCAAACGCTCCTCGATATCGAGGTATTCACTCGCCCCCATCGCCATCATCATCCGCTGTTGCGAGCGGATGATGCCGGAGACCACGGGAATATCGTAACCAATG
Source organism: Bradyrhizobium sp. (assembly GCA_035483915.1). Taxonomy (GTDB): domain Bacteria; phylum Pseudomonadota; class Alphaproteobacteria; order Rhizobiales; family Xanthobacteraceae; genus Bradyrhizobium. The sequence continues at coordinate 1,504 of DATHPL010000454.1, read as the reverse complement.
ACCTTGTGGAACAGGATCGCCTTGTCCGACTGGTCGACGAGGGTTGCGATATGACGGATATCGATCGGCTGGTGGAAGTCGATCAACTCGCCAACCTGACGCAGGCGATCGAGGAATCCGCGAAATGTATCATCCATCCGACCTAACTCCTTGGTCCGGTTCCCGATGCCGCAGCCGTTCGGTGGCCATGTCGCGCATTGTCTTGCGATCGAGCTTGTTGGTCGACGCCAAAGGGAGCCTGTCGACAAACCAGATCGAGCGCGGATGCTGGTAGGCGGGCGCGTTCGCCAGCGCGAAGGCCTTTAATTTTGCCTCGTCCAGGTCGCTTCCTTCGCGCTTGACAACGAACGCCACCGGCTTGGTGCCCTTGATATCGTCATCAACCGGCACCACGCAGGCCTGGATCACGTCCGGATGGCTTTCCAGCATCTTTTCGACTTCGCCGGGGAAAATATTTTCGCCGCCGCTGACAAACATGTCGTCGGTCCGGCCGACGAAGAAGTGGAAGCCATTTTCGTCCCGGCGAAAGACGTCGCTGGTGAAATAGAACCCGTCCGCCGTGATCGGCGAGGCCACGTCCGGGCGATTGTGGTAGCCGTTCATGATCGCCGGGCTCTTCATCTCGAGCACGCCGACGTCACCCTGCGTCCCGTCTTCCTCGATCAGTCGCACCTGCACTTTCGGGTGCGGATAACCGACCGACATTTCCGGCTGCGGCAAGCCCTTCGGATGTGGTCCGAAAACGACCGGGCCGCCTTCGGTTGTACCATAGGCGTTGGTGACCGCCGCCTTGGGAAGTGCCTGGTGGATCGCTTTCATCAGGCTTTGGCTGACGGGAGCCGATCCCATCCGCAGATATTCCACGCTCGAAAGATCCGTCGCCGCGAAGTGCTCTTTGTCATTCAGCATCATCGCGATCATCGGCGGAACGGCGGTGAGCCATGTACAGCGATAGTCCTCAAGGGCCTTGAGATAGAGTCGCGTGGTGAATTGTGGAAGCAAAATCACAGTTGCGTGGGCCGCATGCGCCAGCTGGCTGATGGCGAGCGCGTTCATATGATAAAGGGGCGCCGCGACCAGAAAGCGGTGGCGGGTCATGTCCTGCGCGGCCATGCGCTGCTCGACCACCCAGATATGGCTCTGGTGCGAGAGCACGACGCCCTTGGGACGCCCGGTAGAGCCCGAAGTGTAGAGAAACATCGCAGGCTCGCGATCAGCAGGTGTGATCGGCGTAAACGGACCGGGCTTGAGGAAGCTTGCGAAATCGCTGCCGCCGCTACCGCCGTCGAAACAGATGCGCGGCAAATCTTTCGGCGCGCTATCAAGCCGCAGCGCGTCACAAAAGACGAGCTTGGCGCCGGAATCGTGAACGATGTAGTCGATCGTGGCCGGCGGAAATTTGAAGTTGACCGGCACTGCGACGAAACCGGCGCGCATGATGCCGTGGACCGTCGTGAGATACTCGAAGCGATTGGCCGAGAGAATGGCGACCCGGTCGCCGCGC
>DATHPL010000453.1:0-2147 GCA_035483915.1 Bradyrhizobium sp. | reverse complement strand
CGGTTTCGCGGCGCTGACCTTGGAAAGGAAGGTCGACTTGCCGGCATTGGGCAGGCCGACGAGGCCTGCATCCGCGATCAGCTTCAGCCGCAGCCAGATCCAGCGTTCCTCGCCGACTTCGCCGGGATTGGCATTGCGCGGGGCGCGGTTGGTCGAGGATTTGAAATGCGCGTTGCCAAAACCGCCATTGCCGCCTTCCGAAAGCACGAACTTCTCACCAAGCGTGGTGAAATCGTGGATCAGCGTCGTCCTGTCTTCGTCGAAGATTTGCGTGCCGACCGGCACCTTGAGCACGATGTCCTTGCCGTTGGCGCCATGGCGGTCCTTGCCCATGCCATTGGTGCCCTTCTGGGCCTTGAAGTGCTGTTGATAGCGATAGTCGATCAGGGTGTTCAGTCCATCGACCACTTCGACGATCACGTCACCGCCACGGCCGCCATTGCCGCCGGAGGGGCCGCCGAACTCGACATACTTTTCGCGGCGGAAGGCCACGCAGCCGTTTCCACCGTCGCCGGAGCGGATATAGACCTTGGCTTCGTCGAGAAATTTCATGAGGCTACACGTAGGGCAGGGGCCGTGCTGCGGCAACCCTGCAAATCGCCGATTTTGCCGAGAAGCCTTAATTTTCGGGCCTTTTCGTCACGGCCATCATCGAAAACAGAGGCGCCGATGGCAGCAATGCGAAGACGCAACTGGAGAGAATTTTGCCGACCTGATAGGTCGGCGCCATCAACCGCTTCACCGGTCGTTTGATGGGTATTCGCGCAACGATATCGACCGCGGCCGACGATCGATCCATGCGGCTGGCCGGCATCGTGCTGATGCTGGCAGCGGTCGGCATGTTCGCTTTCGGCGACGCGCTCGGCAAATATATCGTGGCGACCTATTCGGTCGGACAACTCATGTTTCTGCGCGCCTGCGCGGCGCTGGTGCTGATGGGCCCGTCGATGTGGCGGCAGTGTGGAGAGTTTCGGCGGATCGAGCGGCCCTGGTTGCAGTTGTTGCGCGTTGTTCTGTCGACGCTGGAGATCGCCGCGTTCTTTCTCGCCACCGTCTATCTGCCGCTCGCCGATGTCGTCACTTACTATCAGGCGACCCCGATTTTCGTCACCGCATTGTCGGCGCTGGTATTGGGCGAGCAGATCGGATGGCGGCGCTGGAGCGCGATCCTGATCGGATTTGTCGGCGTGTTGATAGCGCTTCGGCCATCGGCGCAAACCATCAGCTGGCCCGCGATGATTGCGCTCGCCGGCAGCCTCGCCTTTTCATGTTCACTGCTGACCACGCGTCTGTTGCGCACGACGCCCGACATCGTGCTGGCCTCGGCGCAGTTCGTGGGCGGGCTGATGTTTGGTCTTCTGATCGCGCCGGTCGGCTGGGTCACGCCGACATGGGGCAGTCTCGGCCTGTTTTTCGCGGCCGGCGCGATCTCGGCCGCAGCGTTACTCTGCGTCAACCGTTCGCTGAAGCTCGCACCGGCCTCTATCGTCGTGCCGTATCAATATACGATGATCGTTTGGGCGGTCGCATTCGGCTATATCGTGTTCGGCGACGTGCCACAGCTTTCCACCGCGATCGGCGCCGCCGTCATCATCGCTGCCGGACTTTACATCTTCCTGCGCGAGCGCCAACTCGGGCGGGCTGACGCTGTGATCAACCCGCCCGCGTAGGAAATGCGGCAGTCATTAAAGCCGAGTGTTGTCGCGCCGCGTCGAACTGCTCCAGTTCTTCAGCGACGCCCAGATGCTGCGCGTCAGCCGGAAACAATCGACGGGGGTCGACGATCCCAGCGATTCGAAGCGGTGGAGTTCGACGCCGCTCCACTGGAAGCCGCATTTTTCCAGAACGTTGCGCGAAGCAGGATTGGCGACGCGCGCGCCGGCGCGCAGGTGAGCGGTATCGAATTGCTCAAAGGTGAAATCGATCACGGCACGCACGGCCTCGGTGGCCAAACCCTGCCCCCAATGGTCGACCCCTAACCAGTAGCCGAGTTCCGGCGCCTCCGGCTCGCGCCAGTCGACGCCGACCATGCCGATCGGCTTGTGATCCCGTTCGATCAGGAAAACCGTTTCGCGGTTATCCGCTACACCACGAATGAATTCGACCGCGTGTCCGTGCGAATAGGGATGCGGCAAGCGACGGGTATT
>DATHPL010000452.1:0-2184 GCA_035483915.1 Bradyrhizobium sp. | reverse complement strand
CAACAGCCACGCCTGCTCGAAGATCGCGTTGGCCGTGAGCCCGATCACGTCTTCATCGGGAATCTTGCCGTGCGCGATCTCCTGGCGAAAGCCGTAGATCCGCTCGTGCACCTCGGCCATGAATTCGTGAAAATGGGCGCGCCGTTTATGCTCGACCGAACACGCCTGAAAAAACAGATCCATCAGCATGGTCTTGCCGCGGCCGACATCGCCGTGAACGTAGAGGCCGCGCGGCGGCGCACTGTCCTTGTCGGCAAACAGCCGGCTGAGCAGGCCCTGCTTGCGCGGCGGCTTGTAATGCGAAAGCCTTTGCTCGAGATCGCCAAAGGCTTCCGCGACCTTGCGCTGGGCGGCATCGAGCTCGATCGCACCCGAGGCGACAAGCGCTTCATAATGGCCCAGAAAAGAGGTGGGAGGAGCGGAAGACAACATGTCCCCTGTTACGGCCCAAGCTTGCAGAAATTGCAAGTCAGGAATTGGCATCCGTAATCTGCGCACGCTGCAGCCGGCCGCGCGAGCAGGGCCAACCGGCGCTCGCTAAAAGCGCGCCTCACGCGCTCAGCGCGTAGGAATCCTCGACCACATAGGGTCCGCCGCCGGTGGAGGCGCGCGAGGAAAACAGCACGAAGCGGGAGGCCGTGAACACCTTGGTCGGGAAATAGCCGCGCACCGAAAGATAGTCGGCGACGTCTTGCGCAGCCGCGTCGCGCAGCCGCGCCAGCGTGACATGCGGCGTGAATTTTCGTCCCTCCGGATCGAGCCCGATCCGCTGCATCAGCCGCTCCAGTTCGGCCTGCAATTCGATCAGCGGCCGGCTCGGGGCGATATTGGCGACCACCGCGCGCGGCTTTTTGCCGCCAAAGCTGGAGAGGCCCTGGACCGCGACCTCGAACGGCTTGCGGTTGACCCGAAACAGCATGGACGCGATTTCGTTGGCGGAGATGCCGTCGATATCACCGATGAAGCGTAAGGTGACGTGATAATTTTCGGGGTCGATCCAGCGGGCTCCCGGCAATCCTCCGCGCAATGAGGAGAGGGTTTGGCCGATCTCGGCCGGAATTTCCAGTCCGGTAAACAGACGCGGCATCGCAAGACTCCCGATGCTGGAACATGATTCGAAAAGGAGAATAACAGCTTTCCTAAAAGATCATGTTCTCCGACAGACCCGGCGACGAATCACCGGTGATAATTTTTAGCGCAGTTATATGACTCTGCGAAGCATCTCGCGTTAACCGATCAGAAAGGTTCGCCGCGCCTGCCGGCGCACCGCCCTCGCTGTTCGCTCTTCAGCTCGCGCGCCTCGATATCGAGCCGAGAAATGCCTCAACGCTAGGCAAGATATTTTTGACGATGATGTCAATTCCCTCCGCGGTTGGATGCATGCCATCGGCCTGGTTCAGTTTGGCATCGGCCGCGACACCTTCGAGAAAAAAAGGATAGAGCGGCACGCCAGACGATTTGGCGAGGTCCGGATAGATCGTATTAAAGCGAGCAGCAAAATCCGCGCCATAATTTGGCGGCGCCAGCATCCCGCACAACATCACCGCGATGCCCCGCGCCTTCAGCCGCGTCACAATGTCGGTCAACGCCGAACGGGTCACGGCGGGATCGGTGCCGCGCAAGGCGTCATTGGCGCCAAGCTCGACGATGACGGCCTGTGTGCCCTCGGGCACCGACCAATCGAGCCGGTCGCGGCCACCCGAGGAGGTATCGCCGGAAACGCCGGCGTTGGTCATATCGACCTCTATGCCCTTAGCCTTCAACGCCTTTTGCAACTTGGCAGGGAATGCGTCCGCGCCAGACAACCCGTATCCGGCGCTTAACGAGTCGCCCAGCACCACCACCTTGAGCGGGGCGCTACCGACGGCCACTGAAGACTGCGCAAAGGCCGGTTCCGCAGCAATTAGCAACAAACCCCACACGACCATGTGCTTGAACAGGCAAAGCACCCTCTCGACCACGCTCGGGTAAGTACCATATGACCAACCTATGGACAGTCTCATCGAACCCTCATCCTTGTCCGGCCTTGTGCCAGACAGCATTTCCATCTCCAACGTCAATCTGTCGCTCGGCTCGGGCGCAGCGCGCGTTCACATTCTCAAGGATATCAGCCTGCGCGTGGCTTCGGGCGAAGCGCTCGGCCTGATCGGGCCGTCGGGTTCGGGAAAATCCACGCTCCTCATG
>DATHPL010000451.1:0-5281 GCA_035483915.1 Bradyrhizobium sp. | reverse complement strand
GCAGATCGCTTTGCCCTCGTGATGGACGCGAAGCATCAGTTTATTAGCTTCGTCAAAGTCCAAGTCAAAGAAGTGCTGCAACACCCAGACGACGAAATCCATCGGGGTTTCGTCGTCGTTGAAAAAAACGATGTTGCAAAGTGCGTTGTTCGGCATGGCGCGGCTCGAAGCTGGTGGCTTGGGATTCTCTACTCCCGGGATACGCTATTCATCTATGATCGCGACGGCGCGCGTCCACCCCGCCGAAGCGCGTTCGATCTTCACCGGAAAGCAGGAAACCGTGAAGCCGGTTGGCGGCAGTTGTTCGAGATTGTGCAGCTTCTCGATGTGGCAATAGCCGATGTGGCGTCCGGCCTTGTGGCCCTCCCAGATCAGGCTTGCATCTTTCGTTTCAGCGTATTTCTTCGCGGTGAAGACAAACGGCGCGTCCCAGCTCCAGCCGTCGATGCCGGTCAGCCGCACGCCGCGTTCGAGCAGATACATCGTCGCCTCATATCCCATGCCGCAGCCGGAATTGACGAAGTCCTGTTGGCCGTATTTGGCGCCGGCTGAGGTATTGACCACGACGATTTCGAGCGGCGACAGCGTATGTCCGATGCGCTTGAGTTCAGCCTCGACATCCTCAGCGGTCACGACATAGCCGTCGGCAAAATGCCGGAAGTCGAGTTTGACGCCGGGCTGAAAACACCATTCGAGCGGCACTTCCTCGATGGTCCAGGCGCGCTCACCGCGGTTCATGGTCGGATGATAGTGATAGGGCGCGTCGAGATGAGTGCCGTTATGGGTCGAGAGCTGCACCGTTTCCATCGCCCAGCCCTGGCCGTCCGGCAGATCCTGCGCTTTGAGGCCCGGAAAGAATCCGAGCATGCGCGGTAGGCTCTGCTGGTGGTCGTGATACTCGATGCGCGGATTGATGCCGGGCGGATCGGCCGGTACGTCGTTCTGCAGCGGCACCGAGATATCAATCAGTTTTCGCGCCATGGCGCTCCCTCTCTTTTTGGCTGGTTAGCCTTAAGTTGAGAGCGGCAGATAAGTGCTGTCAAGTTCGGCCGAAAGAGCTGTTTTCAGGCTTTGACTGCGATCGATGCGCCGAAAAGCCGGTAGCTCACACAAGCTTCATCAGCTTGAGCGCCGCGAGACCGTTCGGGCCGTAAGGGTTGCCGATACTCTCGCACATCTCGAAATGATTGAAGTTGGAGGCTTCCAGAAGCTCGACCGGCTTGCCAGCGGCTTTGACCGCCGCGGCGAAGTCGCGTGACTGGCGCTGGAACTCGGGCGTCTCGAAGGTGCCGTAGGTGACGGTGATCGGCGCGCGCAACAATTCGATATGCCGGATGGAGCTTAGCGACTGCTCCATGTCGTCATCGAACTTGACGTAGTTGCTGCGAGCCGAAAGCCGCGCCGGCTTCAGATCGTACATACCGCTCATGAGAAGTGCGCCGGTGATCATGTCGGCCGGTAGTCCAAAATCCTTCTGCCAGTCGGTCACGGCAGCGACGCCGGCGAGGTGGCCGCCGGAAGAATGCCCGCCGATATAGAAGCGCTTGGTATCGCCACCAAAGCTCGCGGCATTCTTGTAGGCCCAGGCGATGCCACGGCGGACCTGATCGGCCATCGGCCGCAGATCGCCGCCCGCGGCGTTGACCGCAATGAAATCCAGCACGACATAGTTGACGCCGGCATTGACGAAGAGATCGGCCGGATAGGCGTAATCCCTGGCGCTACCGTTGAGCCATCGGCCGCCATGAACGTACACGAAGATCGGCGCGTTTGCGTTGCGGGCCGGAAAGACGTCGAGCCCTTCGATCGGGGTCGGTCCATAGGCAAAGCGCTTCGGCGCGCCAAGCCGTTGGCGCGTCGTTTCGCTGCTTGAAGCAAAGCGCTTGTTGAACTGGGCGATCATCGGCGCATAGGCGGTCTGGTCGTAGGATGCATCCAGCTCGACCTGATCGAGATCCATCCAGACCTTGGGCCCTTTCTCGTGCGGCGGCGGCCCGACCTGACAGCCCTCCGCGAGCGCAGGTGTGGCGGCCATCGCGGCCGCTGTTCCGAGCAGGGAGCGGCGCGAGATCAGGCTGGCAGGAGATAGCGAGCGTTCGGACATGATTTCCTCAAGACAAGCTGTGGCAATCGCGCCGAACGCCAAGCAAAGCTCAGGCCAGTGTGGTGAGTTAGGACGCCAGTGTGACCAAACCGGCCCAGAATTGCTGTTTCTGTTCTGTGGCTTCGTTGTCGTATTTGCGGACGAAGGTGAGCTTGCCGTCGTTGCCGACGCGGTAGAGCACGAGACCGGCCGGCAGCGTCGTGACGTTGTTGCCGTCGCGCACAGCGATCGCCCACAGCGGTGCTGCGATCAGAAGCTTGCCGCTCGGATCGACATTGAAGGTCCGCAGGTAATTGCCGTGACCGTCGGCGTTCTGCATCAGCGTCGGCTCGCCGGTGGTCTGATTGATGGCAAACACCGCGACCGAATTCTCGCCGCCGGTGAAAACCTTCTTGCCCTCGAAGTCGGTCGTCCACCAGGCGCGGTTGGCGACATAGACAAAGCGCCCGTCGGGACTGACATGGATGGCGCCGGCGGCCTGCCGCAGTTTCGAATTGGCGTCGGCGAGCGTGTTCTTGACGAAGAGCGGATCGCGCGAAAGCCCGCTCGCATCGTCGAGCTTGTAGACGGCGAGCTGGTTCTGACTCTCGATCGAGACGAACACCCAGGGCTTCTTCGGATGGAAGTCGAGGTGCCGCGGCCCGAAATGCATGCCGTCACCGGGCGCGATCGCGGCAAGGTTCGTCAGCACGCCGTCCTTGAAGGCAAAGGTCTTGATCGAGCCGGGATCGACGGGATTGTCCGACGGCGCGTTGTTGCCGCGCGTGATCAGGATGACATGCTTGTTGTCCGGCGTGATGCGGATCTGATGGGCAAAGATGCCGGTGTCGAGCCTGTTCGGCTGTTCGACGCGATCGCCGATGGTGCCGTCGGCATTGATGCGATGCACCGTCAGGCTGGACGGATTGTTGTAGGCGATCAGGAGAAAGTGGCCCGAATGATCGACGCTGGTGTGGATCGGCCGGGTGGTCAGCTTCACCGTTTCGCCATGCGGCTTGAGCGCTCCGGTTTTGGGGTCGATCGCAAACGCATTGGCGACATGCGTGCTTCCAGTGGCATCGCCGGCGGCGGGTCCGCCGCTTGAGGACACCACATAGAGATATCGTTTCGAGGGATGCGGCCAGGCATATTGGATGTTGGCTGCTGTCGATACCGAAGCTTGCTTGGACAGTTCAGCCTTGTCGACGTCGACGCTGTAAGGCGTCAGTTCCGGCCCGACTGCCGAATAGAACACGTTTTTGGATGTCATGGTTTTACCGAAAGCGAGGGTGGGAGCGGCGATGGTGCCGGCAAGCAGTGCGGTGAACGTTCGACGGTCGACCATAAGGAAACCTCCCACGAATTATTGTTATGGGATGGCCCATAGCAAAAGGCGGAAATCGGCGCGATCAAAATCACTCGCGGCAGATCAGCGTTGCATCGGCGCCGGTCGGCCGAACTGTTTGCGACGCAGCGCACAATAGAGTGCGGATCAAACAAATCTCAAGGAGCCGGCAGGTCACCGACGGTGCCGCCGTGCAAGGCCGGCGGGGCAAGTTGACCGCGCGCGCCACGCGTAAGGTTTTCGTTAACCATTTTTAAGCAATTGGCGGGCGAGATTGGCAGCGGCAGATTCTTCTCAAGCAGAAGGTCGGATGACATGACTGAGCCCGACGTTTTGAGTAGCGAAATCGGTGTCTTGATGGCGCTTCAACGGGACGCCTGGCGCGAACTCGCAAGCTCCGAACTCACCCAGTTCGACCGCCGCGAGATCCGCAACCGGATCCGGCAAAGCGAGGTCGATTTGCGGGGTTTCCTGAAAATGCGCACCGAGCGCCTGCGCTTTCAGCCGCGCCCGGTCGAGGCCCCGATCGACAGCCTCGCCACGATCAATTTCCGGTTCTTTTAAAGCTAGAACTCGAAGTCGCCGGTCGATTGTCGCGCCAATGCGCGCAGGTCGGCCACCGTTCCGCGCACGGCGTTGCAGCGCCGGCAGTGGACGCTGGCGCCGTCGAGGGCGTCCACGGGATCGATCGGCTTGATCGACAAATTCCCGCAGACTTCGCAGACGATCTTCAGCCCCGGCTGCGCTTCACATGGATGGTCGGTCAGGTTCATCGCATTTCACCTCAGCCGATAATCGCTGATGCAAAGATGCTGACGGTCGCAAATTTCATGGCGAAGCGGCCGTATTCCCGCTTCAAACCAATCGCGCGCATGAACGCATCGAGCTGATCGCGCGTTTCAGCAACGGCGGTTTTGCGGCCCTGGATATAAGGTCCGTACAGCACGTCGCCCTGGCGCTCGATGAGTTTTGCGGTCAGCGTGACCGCCAAAAACACCAATGCCGGATAGATCAGAATCTCGATGGTCATTATCGGCCCCCCGCCGTTTTTTATTTTTCCCACGGGCCAACTTACGCCTGAACTTTTAAGGCTCAGGCCGAGGGCTCAACCGCAATTGATTGATCGGATTAGGAAACTCTAAACTATCCTGTTTAAGGCGCGGCTTTAATACGGCTGCGTGCGGTGCGGCAGAAAATGGATTTCCGATGCAGGCCTGCCCTCGCTGAATTGCGCTTCAAGCGGCGGCACGCCGCCTGTATCGAGGGATGATCCGGCGGGGAGTGCTGACGTCATGAAGAAGTTCGTTATCGCGGCGATGTTGTTGGTTGGCGCAGCGGGGCCGTGTTTCGCCCAGGCGCAGACCGAAGGATTGACCAAGGACACTTCGCCGCCGCCGGTCAAAAAACTTTACGAAGACGATCTGCGCCTGCCGGATGACGCGGCCAAGTTGTTCCTCCCCGACGACGCCTATCTGCGCTGGCCGCTGCCGCCCGGCGAGGAGGCCTATGCCGACATCGACGGCATGGCGATGAAAAAGCAGATCCCCGAAATCACCGCGATCTCGCGCAAGAGCCGCGACGACGGCAATCAATTCTGGGGCCGGATCGCGGGCATGCCGTCAGACCGGATGATTCAGGATTGGGTCGCCGGACAGTTCAAGGCGATCGGATTGCAGCAGGTCAGGCGGCAGGAAATCGACATGTCGCCGCTGTGGTATCCGAATTCGTGGGAGGCGAGCCTGGTCGTCGGCGATGCCGTCACGCCGCTCAAGACCACATTCCCGATCACCGACACCGTCGGCACCGACAACAAGACGATTCAAGCGCAGGCCGTCTGGCTGGGGCTTGGCACG
>DATHPL010000450.1:0-3840 GCA_035483915.1 Bradyrhizobium sp. | reverse complement strand
ACACCGAGCCAGTCCTCCAGAAGCCTGATCTGCTTGCCGATCGCCCAATGCGTCACGTGCAGATCCTTCGCGGCCTCCACGAAGCTGCCGCGCCGGGCGGCGGCCTCGAAAGCTCTGATCGCATTCAGGGGTAATTCGTGTCCGTTGGCCAAGGGTGACTTTCCGAGGTGATTTTCCAAGGGTGACTTTTTCTCCCGTCCAAGGAGAAAATAGCTCAGTTGAAGGTCTGCCGCCAGCGGGCTATGCCAGCTTGGAAAGCATTGGAAATGGCAGGCTCGAGGGCCTGCCGTGGGAGGAATTCTCCCTGTGACGACGTTAGGCGCGAACACCGCAAACATAGAAGCGCAGGCAGTCCCGTCTCGGATACGGACGCTCTGGACCGCCTGCGCCGCGCACGCTTTGCACGACGGCTACACCGACCTGATCTACCTCCTGCTCCCGATATGGCAGGCCGAGTTCGCGATCGGCTACGGTGCGCTTGCGTTTCTGCGCGGGCTGGCCGCCGCTTCCATGGCGGGATTGCAAGTGCCGATGGGCCGGGTCGCTGAACACATTGGCGGGCGCACCACGCTGGCGCTCGGCACCACATTGGCAGCGATTGGCTACGTGATCGCCGGCTATTCGGCAGGGCTTATCGGTCTATGCGTCGCGCTGGTCGTGGTCGGATGCGGGCTCTCTACGCAGCACCCGATCGCGTCGGCCGCGGTCTCGCGCGCCTATCAGGGCGATGCACGCGGTCCTCTCGGCACCTACAATTTCGCCGGCGATATCGGCAAGGCCGCGATCCCGAGCGGCGCCGCGCTTTTGCTGGCGCTGATGTCCTGGCATCACATGCTGTGGGCTGTCGCCGCGCTTGGCGTGATCGTTGCGGTCGCGGTTGCGATCTTCCTGCCGGCGAACCTGCGGCCGGTCGCGTCGGAAGCGAAAGCTGCACATGGCCCATCGGAGGCGCGCGGCGGATTCGCCCTGCTGCTGACTGTGGGGATGCTCGATTCCAGCGTCCGCATGGGATTTCTGACCTTCCTGCCGTTCCTGCTGCAAGAGCAGGGCGCGTCGCTCTCGACGATCGGCCAGGCGCTCGCACTGGTGTTCATCGGTGGCGCGGCCGGAAAATTTGCCTGCGGCTGGTTGGGGGCACGATTAGGCGTGCTGGCCACGGTGCTCCTGACCGAGGCCGGCACGGCGTTCGCGATCCTGGCCGTTCTGGTATTGCCGCTTGCCGGGATATTGGTGCTCTTGCCCGTTGTCGGGCTGCTGCTCAACGGCACGTCCTCGGTGCTGTATGGCACTGTGCCGGAACTGGCGCCGGCCGGCCGCACTGAAAAGGCGTTCGCCATTTTCTACACCGGCACGATCGGCGCTAGCGCAACCGCGCCTATTCTGTTCGGTGTGTTGGGTGACGCCGTGGGCGCACATGCTGCGATCATCGCGACGGCGATAACCGCCGCCGTCATCTTGCCGCTCGCCATTGCTTTGGCGCCGCGGCTGCCGGCGACCAAGCCTGCTCGCTAAGGCGTGATGAGCATGATCTTTTCGGAAAACCGGTTCCCACTTTTCCGGATCATGCTCTAGCGCCCTTCTTCAGCCGTTCCGCCGCCTGCGGCGCGAAATAGGTCAGAATGCCATCGGCGCCGGCGCGCTTGAACGCGGTGAGGCTTTCCATCATCGTCCGCTCGCCGTCGAGCCAGCCATTGCCGATCGCCGCCATCAGCATCGCGTATTCGCCGGACACCTGATAGACGAAGGTTGGCATGCCAAAGGTGTCTTTGACCCGGCGCAGGATGTCGAGATAGGGCATGCCAGGCTTGACCATCACCATGTCCGCGCCCTCGGCGATGTCGAGTTCGACCTCGCGCAGCGCCTCGTTCGAATTGCAACTGTCCATCTGATAGGTGCGCTTGTCACCGCTGAGCGTCTTCGCCGATCCCACGGCGTCACGGAACGGACCGTAGAAGGCGGAGGCGTATTTCGCCGCATAGGACATGATCTGCACGTCGAGGAACCCGGCTGCGTCCAACCCTTCGCGAATCGCGCCGACTCGGCCGTCCATCATGTCCGACGGCGCGATAATGTCGCATCCCGCTTCCGCCTGCACCAGCGCCTGCCGCACCAGCACCGCCACCGTGGCGTCGTTGAGGATCTTGCCGTCCTCCAGCAGCCCGTCATGGCCGTGGCTGGTATAGGGATCGAGCGCGACGTCGCAGAGCACGCCGAGTCCGGGGAATTCCTTCTTGATCGCGCGCACTGACTGGCAGACGAGATTGTCGGAGTTGACCGCTTCCGAACCCTGATCGTCGCGCAGGTTCGGATCGGTATAGGGAAACAAAGCGATGCAGGGGATGTCGAGCTTGACCGCGCGTTCGGCCTCGCGCACCGCCTGATCGACGCTGAGCCGCTCGACACCCGGCATCGAGGCGACCGCGGTGCGCTTGTTGTGACCGTCCGAGACGAACAGCGGCCAGATCAGATCATCGGTCGTGAGCACGTTTTCGCGCACCATGCGGCGCGCCCACTCCGCCTTGCGGTTGCGGCGGGGGCGGATGGCGAGATCAAGGCTCGGGGCGGAGAGGGTGGCCTCACGGCGCGGCGTGTCGCGCATTTCGATCGGACGCCCAAATTTGATCGCCATTTGATGTTGTCTCCCGGAACGGCTGGCTATTGGCTGTGGGTAACCGTAGCACTTTGTCGCGCTTTCGTCACCGAGGCGGCTCGAGCCCCCAATTGATTTTGCCGCGCCGAGGGGTCATGACTGACCTCGAAAACGGCAATCCCTGACAATTCGCCCCAAATTCCACATCTCAAGGCCGGCCGGCAACACAACCGATGTCAGATACGCGCGATTCCTCTCGAGACCATGCGATATCGGTCGAAGCGATATCGTCGGAGCGCATTGAATCCGGCGATAATGTCTGGACGCGCCGGCTGGTTCTCTTCCTGCGGATCATGGCGGTGGTCTCCGTCGCCAAGGGTCTTTATCACTGGGCGCAGGTCACAGGTTTTGTCGGCGGCGAAGAAGAGGCCTTCGAGAACCAGTCGCTCGCATGGCAGGCCTCAACCGTCTATTTCGCCGTGATAGAGCTCGTCGCCGCGGTCGGGCTTTGGCTGGCAACGCCATGGGGTGCGGTGGTGTGGCTGATCACTGTCGTCTCGATGACGGTGATCGAACTGATGTTTCCCGCGATCTATGGCGGCAGCCTTGCGGTCGTCGTCGCCGAAGCGGTGATGCTGACGGCCTACCTGGCGCTGGCGTGGATGGCCGCCCGCGAGCGACCCCCATAAACACTGAAAATCGCGGTAACGATTTGGTCACCGTGCACCCCTCGGCCACACCTGTTACGCAAGCCTTTCCGGTTTGGTCGAGGCTGTTTCCATATGTGACAGCGTGTCCAGACGAAGCGTGAACGGGTACGCACCATCGTCAATGAAAGGTTGCGAAAAGCCCTTATATTGCAGGCTTAATCCACGATTCACTCTCTTAAATTCATGATCTCTTTATTCTCTTATTTAAGCTGATCTTCAAACGCACCCCTTAAGTTGCGGCTATCAGGCGGGACAAAAGTTTCGTCGAATAAGTCGATAAAACGACAACAGGGGAAGTGTCATGATGAAAGCCGTTGCAACGGCGGCGGAAGCCGTCGAGCGCGCGCCGGGGCAAACTCCGGTTCAGCCGCTCTATCTCGAAGCTTTGACGTTGGTGGAGCGGCTGCATCGCCGCCTGCTCGATGTCATCAAGGATGAATTCGATCGTCGTGGCCGTGCCGATATCAATTCGGTGCAGGCGTTGTTGCTCTATAACATCGGCGACAAGGAGCTGACCGCGGGCGAACTGCGCACGCGCGG
>DATHPL010000449.1:0-5348 GCA_035483915.1 Bradyrhizobium sp. | reverse complement strand
GGACGCGGTCAAGCGCGCGCTCTTGGCGGCGAAAACCGTCGCCTATTCCGACAGCGCCAGCGGCGTCTACATCTCGACCGAGATGTTCGACAAGCTCGGCATCGCCGCCGAGATGAAGGACAAGGCGAAAAAGATTCCCGCCACGCCCGTGGCCGAAATCGTCGCCAAGGGCGAGGCCGAGATTGGCATGCAGCAGATCAGCGAATTGAAGCCGGTCCCGGGCATCGACATCGTCGGCCCGCTGCCGGACGCCTTGCAGAAGGTCACGGTGTTCTCCGCCGGCATTGCTGCCGTGTCGAAAGAGCCTGAGGCCGGCAAGGCGCTGATCAAATTCCTCGCCTCGCCCGCGGCGCGAGAGACGATCGTCAACAGCGGGCTTGAGCCGATTGAAGGTGGCAAGTAACTGCCTCCGCGCGGCAGGTGCGCCCCCTCTCCCCTTGTGGGAGAGGGTTGAGGTGAGGGGTTCAGGTCCCTCGATGGTCCATACCCCTCACCCGGATCGCATCTAGCGATGCGATCCGACCTCTTCCGCAAGGGGAGAGGTGAAGTAAGCGATCACTTCGCCCGCAGCGGGGTGTCCTTCAGCCCGTTATTGTCGAACGCCTTGCGCAACAACCCGTTGGTCTTGGCCTCGGCCATGAACTTGCTTGCGTATTCGAGCGACAGCGGATGATTGAGCGGTACGGCCACCGCCGTCACCGTCTGCTTGAAGGTTTCATCCAGCACGCGCGTACCCGGAATCTTTTTCGACAACGCATTGAGCTGATCGCGCGACAGCGCAAACGCATCGACCTCGCCATTCTTGAGCAGGCTGAAGATCTCGTCGAAGGTCTGATAGCCGGTAACCTTGGCCCGCTTCAGATGCGCCTCCGCGCCGCGCATGGTGGTGGTGTCGTTGACGGCCACGACCTTAACGCCCGGCTGATCGAGGTCGGCGAAATTCTTGATCGTCGAACCCGCTTTGACGATGTAGGTCGCCTCGGCCACCTCATAGATCGGGCCGAACGCGATCTTCTTCGCACGCTCTGGATCTTCAGGCAGGAAACTCACGTCCCAGGCGCCCTTGGCCGCTGCATCCGTGATCTGCCCGGAATTCGGAAAAGTGACGTATTCGATCGGCAGGCCCAGCTGGTCCGCCATCGCTTTGCCGAGATCGACCGGCACGCCCGCGTAGCCATTTTCCGTTTTTGTCGACCAGTAGGCGCCGCCGGCCGCGCTGATCCCGATCGCGACCCGCAGCTTGCCGGTCGGCGCAATTTCATCCTTCAAACCATCGGCATTGGCATAACCGGTCAGCATGATCGAGACACCCAGAATGAGACCGCCGAAAAACACATGACGCATGAACCCTTCTCCCACCGGCCCTTTGTTAACGTTGGGCCTTCGATCCACCCATTATGGCCGATCGGCGCGGGCCGCAACACCTTGCTTTGAATGAAAATTCGGTGAGCAGCTATTCGCCCTGGCTCATGCGCTTTGCGGAAAGCACCGGCGCGAACGCCTCGCGGTTGGCGCGCCAGGCGCGGCTGTATTCCATGATGCGCGCAGTCTCATTGGCCACGCTTTCACCGAACATGGTGGCGAGCAGATGCAACGTGGTGTCGATGCAGAGCGTCACGCCCCCTCCGGTCACAACGCTGTCCGGCCGCTCGACCAGCATCGCCTCCCGCACATCGATGGCGGGGTAGGTTTTTCGCATCACCTCGACCGGTGACGTCTCCGGCGGCACCACTTCGCGCTTGGTCGTGGCGGGGCCATCGTCCAGCACGCCGCTGGCCGCGAGGATCATGCCGCCGGTGCAGACCGAGGCGATACGAGATGAAGCATGGACACGGCGGATATAATCAAGCGTTGCGGGCGCCTTGGCCTGGGTGGTCCAGCCCGGGCCGCCGGTGACGATGACGACATCACACGCAGGCGCATCGTCGATGCCGTAATCGGCTGAAACGTTCAGTCCGTTGGCGAGTGCAACGGAGCCCGCGCGTGGTGCAATGGTGCAGATCGAAATTTCCGGCGCGATCCGGCGCGCCATCGACAGCACACCGAAAGTGGCGAGATCGATCGGTTCGACGCCGTCATAGATGAAGATGCCGAATCGCATCGCAGGATCAGTCTGTGAGCGAGATGCCGCGGGTTTCGCGGGCCGCAAGGGCTGCGGTGAGCGTAATCAGCGCCAGCACGATCATCATGATCGAGACGCCGCCGGTGCCACCGAAATAACCGACCATCGCGGTCGCGATGATCGGCGCGAAGCCGCCGCCGATCGCCGCCGACGCCTGGAAGCCGAACGAGGCGCCGCTATAACGGACCCGCGAGCCGAACAGTTCAGGGAAATAGGCCGACTCAGGCCCGAACATCATGCCGTGGCCGAAGTTCATCGCGATCATGATCGCAGCAAAGATCATCGCCGTGCTCTTGCTGTCGACCATCCAAAACAGCGGAAACGCAAAGGCGATCGAGAACAGCGCGCCGAGAATGTAGAGCGGCCTGCGGCCGATCCTGTCGGACAACCATCCGAAAAAAGGCAGTGTGATGAGCTCAAGCAGCGCCGCATAGAGCACGGCATCGAGCAGCATCGACTTCGGCAGGCTGAGCTTGGTCGTGGCGTAGCCGACGACAAACACCGAGAGCATGTAGACCCAGGACACCTCGGAAAGCTTGAGCCCGACGGCGATCAAAAACGACTTGGTATTCTTGCCGACAGCCTCGACCACCGGGTTGTCGGACAGGCCGCCCCGCTGCTTCATGCCTTCGAACACCGGCGTCTCCGGCACCCGCGAGCGGACGAAGGTGCCGACGCCGAGCAGGACGATGCTGATCAGGAACGGAATCCGCCAGCCGTAGCTCGCAAAATCCGCCTCCGGCAATTTGGTGACAAGGCCGAAGACCAGCGATGCCAGCACCAGCCCGATCGGAAAGCCGATCTGCACGAAGCTCGCGTAGAAGCCGCGTTTGTCGGCTGGCGCGTGCTCGAGCACCATCAGCGAGGCGCCGCCCCATTCGCCGCCGAGCCCGATGCCCTGGACGATGCGCAGCACGATCAGAAGGATTGGCGCAAATACCCCGATCGAGGCATAGGTCGGCAACAACCCGATGCAGAACGTGCTCAGGCCCATGATGAACAACGTTATCACCAGCATGGATTTGCGCCCGAGCCGATCGCCGAAATGGCCGAACAGCGCGCCGCCGAGCGGACGAGCGAGAAATCCGACCGCATAAGTACCGAGCGCGGCGAGCGTAGAGGCGAGCGGATCGAAGGTCGGAAAGAATGCCTTGTTGAAGACGAGCGTTGCGGCCGTGGCGTAGATCAGGAAGTCATACCATTCGATGATGGTGCCAAAGCAGCTCGCAAACACGATCGAGTTCATGCTGGAGCGTTCGACACCGGCCATCGGCGCTGTGGTTGCAATCGTCATTGGGCCTCCACTCGGCTCGCGAGAGTTCCCCCGCAAACGTGACAAATGGGGGCGTTGGCTAAAATGAATGCAAGCAACATGCCGGGTTAAAAGCCCGGTTTGGGACAATTCCTGCGTCCAATACCGCCGAAGCCTTCTGGCTTTCGGTCGGCGAATCGGCCCCTGAAGTCTTAAGTCTAGCCTGATTGCACGGCCGGCGTCCTGATCTCGACTGGCAGAATGACCGCCGCGGCAACGATCAGGAGGCACAAGCCGGCAAAGGCATGCAGCATGGTGACAAAGCCGCCCTGCTGGTAAAGCCAGGCCACAAGGCCAACCGAAACACCGGCGGCGGTAAAGCCGACGAAATAGCGCACGGCATAGGCGCGCGAGCGCCATTCCTCGCTGGTGTATTTACCGACCATGGCGTCGTTGACGGTCACCTGGCCGAATGCACCCATCACGATGCCGATCGCCGCGATGATGAGCGGGAGATTCGACAGTTCGGCCGCGACGTACAGAAACGGCGCCAGCACGAACGACAGCGGCAGCGAAACCGCTTTCAGCGAGTAGCGGTCGATCAGCTTGCCGATCGTGTATTGCGTCATCGCGCCGAACACATAGACACAGGCCGCGATCACACCTAACAGCGCCGGGCTTTGGGTGAGGCCACTCAGTCGCTCGGCAAACAGTTTCGGCAGCGCCACCGTCACCGCGTTGAAGGTGGTGGAGATCGCGATCACCACGATCAGAAGCGCCACGATCACCCGCCACATGTCTTTCTTGGCGACGCGGGCCTGCGCCGCCGCCTGCTTCGCGTTGCTGCGGTCTTCGTGGCTCACCATCG
Organism: Bradyrhizobium sp.; assembly: GCA_035483915.1. Classification (GTDB taxonomy): domain Bacteria; phylum Pseudomonadota; class Alphaproteobacteria; order Rhizobiales; family Xanthobacteraceae; genus Bradyrhizobium. The sequence continues at coordinate 1,106 of DATHPL010000449.1, read as the reverse complement.
CCATGAAGCAAAACCCGATCAGGATCGTGACGACGCCGGGCAGGATGAAGGCCCAGCGCCAGCCGAGATACTGGCCGACCACACCGGTGACCAGCGCCGACGACGCCACGCCGAGATTGCCCCACACGCCGTTGATGCCCATCTCGCGGCCGAGCGCCTCGGCATAGGAGACGATCATCGCGGTGCCGACGGGATGATAGATCGAGGCGAACAGGCCGATCGACAACAGAGCGGCGCCGAGTTCGAGAGGTGTCCTGACGAGGCCAACTGATATCATCGAGGCGCCGATGCCGACAAAGAAGATCACCATCATGTGGCGGCGGCTCCAGCGATCGCCGAGCCATCCGGTCAGTAGCGAGCCCGCGCCGAAGGCAACGAAGCCGGGGGTGGCGTAAGGCAGCAGTTCGGAATAGGCCATGCCAAGCGCCGGCCCCATGATGATGACGGCGGCGGCAAAAATCAGCATCGAGTAATGGTCGATGAAATGGGCGGCATTGACAAAGCCGATCACCCGGCTCGGGCTGTTCATGGACGATTCCTGTAATGACTGAAATAGGTTATATGGCTTTGAGCTGACGGGGTGCGGCCAATGAATATCGCCGAAAAGCCAATTGCCGCGATCCAGGGGCGCCGGACCTCTACCGGCGACGGCGTTCATTTGATTGCAAACCACTACAAGAAGGGCGTGCGGCTCGACACCCACATGCACCGGGAGGCGCAGCTTGTGTACGCGGCCAAAGGCACGATGCAGGTCACCACCCCGAGGGGACGCTGGCTGGTCCCGCCGGATCGCGCAGTGTGGGTGCCGGCACGACTCGCGCACGCGATCGACGTGCTCGCCGATATCGACATGCGAACGCTGTATTTCGACCTGAAGTGGCTTGGCCGCAAGAAACTCAATTCAAGCCTGGATTCCGAATTCGTGGTGCGCGTATCTCGCTTGTTGCACGAGTCGATTCTCGCTTTGTTCGACGAGCGCAATGACGCCGAGCGCACCGCGCTTCTGATCCGGCTCGCCATGCTCGAACTGCATCGTGCCGAGGATTCCACGACCTTCATCCCGCTGCCCCAGGAGCCGCGCTGCCGTCGCGCAGCCGAGATCGTGC
>DATHPL010000448.1:0-2723 GCA_035483915.1 Bradyrhizobium sp. | reverse complement strand
CCCAACGCCTTTGCCGCGTGCAGGATGCAGACATATTCGGGATAGTTGATGTTCTTCATGCCGAAGGAGCCACCGACATTGGCGGTCAGCAAATGCACTTTGTCGTTCGGCACCTTCAGGATGTTCTTGGCGAGACCGACGCGATTGGCGGCAACGCCCTGGGTCGGAACCTGAATCGTAAAGCGTTCGGTTGCCTTGTCGTAGGAGGCGAGCGCGGCGCGCGGTTCCATCGCCACCACCGCGACGCGGGTGTTGAGGATGTCGAGTTTGGTGACATGCGCTGCGTTCTTGAACGCCGTTTCCACCTTCTCGGCATCGCCGAAGTGATAATCGAGCGCGACGTTGTTGGGGATGTGGTCGTAAAGCTGCGGCGCGCCGGGCTGGGTCGCTTCTTCGGGGTCCGTGACCGCGGGCAGGGGATCGATGTCGAGCTCGACGGCCTCGGCGGCATCTCGGGCCTGCACCAGGGTTTCAGCGACGACAAACGCAACGGGATCGCCGACATAGCGCACTTTGTCGGTCATCAGCGCGGTGCGATTGGTCTGATGGAGCGGCGTGCCGTCGCGGCTCTTCAGCGGCAGTGCGCAGGTGAACGGGCCATAGCCGGCGGCGACCAGATCAGTTCCCGTCCACACGCCGAGCACGCCGGGCATGGCTTTGGCGGTTGATGTGTCGATCCCCCGAAGCAAACCATGGGCGTGGCTGGACCGCACGATCCAGGCATAAGCTTGCCCCGGAAGCTGGAAATCGTCGGTATATTTGCCCTTGCCGCGGACGAGCGTGTCGTCCTCCTTGCGGTGGACCGGCTGCCCCACCCCGTATTTTTGCAGTGCAATAGCGTTTTCGAGCGAACTGGGGGAGGTATGATCTTGCATTGAAAAACCTGAAAATGGCCGGTTTTTCTGAAGTTTTCCGGCCTTCACCCCAATAGACCACGCCTTTGGCGGCCACAACGTCTGTTTGGGTATGATGCCATGTAGGGTTGCTGCACCGCCCTTGCCACCGTCTTTGCCACTGCTAGAGTCGTTTCCGAAACAGACATTCCTCGTCGGCCGTTCAAGGCCGGGGAAAGACATTTGGATGAAGGACGATACGCGAGCGCGCGACGACGCGGCGTCGCGCGGAAGCTCGATAATACCGGTTGCGGCCGATGCCGCGGAGGCGAAGTTGGTTCCCGGCGCCGAGGTTTATGCGGCGCTGGACCTCGGGACCAATAACTGCCGCCTTTTGATCGCATGCCCGACCGAAGACGGCTTTCGCGTCGTTGATTCGTTTTCGCGGATCATTCGCCTCGGCGAAGGCATTTCAGCCACCGGCTGCATCAGCGACGCCGCGATCGAACGCGCGATCGCCGCCTTGAGCGTTTGCCGGGACAAGATCAAGTCGCGAAAGGCGAGACGGTTGCGGCTGATTGCAACCGAGGCCTGCCGTGCCGCCTCGAACGCCGAAGGCTTTCGCAAGCGCGTCGCCGCCGAGACCGGCATCCGTCTCGAAGTCATCGACCGCGAGACCGAGGCGGCGCTGGCGGTGATCGGCTGCTCGCCGCTGATCGATCCCCTGGGGCGAGGCGCCATCCTGTTCGATATCGGTGGCGGATCGACCGAACTGGTGCGGATCGAGCGCGATCCACTGGAGGCGAACGCCACGCCGCGCATCAAGGCCTGGATGTCGATCCCGCTCGGCGTGGTTACGCTGGCCGAGCGTTTCGGCGGTCGCGACGTCACGGCGCAATCCTACGCGGCCATGACCGCCGAGGTCGCCGAACATGTCGCCCCATTCGCTGCCGAACACAGCGGAGATCTTGCGGGCATGCATCTGCTCGGCACCTCCGGCACGGTGACGACGCTCGCCGGCATCCATCTCAATCTGCACCGCTACGACCGGCGGCGGGTCGACGGAATCTGGATGAACGATGCGGAGATTACCGCGACCATCGCGCGCCTCCTGCGCATGAGCTATCAGGAACGCGCCGCCAATCACTGCATCAGCGTCGAGCGTGCCGATCTGGTGCTGGCGGGCTGCGCCATTCTCGACGCCATCCGCAACGTTTTTCCGCTGCCGCGGCTACGCGTCGCGGACCGCGGCTTGCGCGAGGGCATGCTGGTGGAAATGATGCGCGAGGACGGCGCGTTGACCGCTCGTTAAAGTGTCATTCCGGGATGGATGTTAGTTTGTTGTGCCCTCGCCCCTTGCGGGAGAGGGCTGCTCCGCCGGTAGACACAGACTCGTTTGGGTGAGGGGTTTGTTTCCATGGATCGAAACCCCTCATCCGGCGTTGCGCGCCACCTTCTCCCGCAAGGCGAGAAGGAAAAGGAAGAAGAATGGCCAAAGACACCACCGGGCGGCTGCATGTCACCGTCAAGACCGGCGGCAAGCGCAAGCTGTCCTCAAAACTCTGGCTCGAACGCCAGCTCAATGATCCCTATGTGGTTCGCGCCAAGCGTGAAGGCCTGCGTTCGCGCGCCGCCTACAAGCTGATCGAGATCGACGACAAACATCATCTGCTCAAGCCGGGCATGACGGTGGTCGATCTCGGCGCCGCGCCCGGCGGCTGGAGCCAGGTTGCGGCCAAGCGGATCGGGCTCGCGAGCGGCAAGGGCAGGGTGGTGGCGATCGACTTGTTGGAAATGCCGGAAATCGCCGGCGTCATTTTCGCGCAACTCGATTTTCTCGACCCCCGCGCGCCGGAGCGTCTGATCGCGATGATGGAAGGGCGCGCCGAT
>DATHPL010000447.1:0-4127 GCA_035483915.1 Bradyrhizobium sp. | reverse complement strand
AAGATGCTGTAGACCAGTTCAAGCGTCTGCCGGCGTTCGGCCTTGGCTTTCGGCACATAGGCGCCGATTTCGAGATTTTCGTGCACGGTCATTTCCGGAAAGACCTGGCGGCCTTCCGGCACGTGCGCGATGCCCAGTTCCGGAATCCGGTAGGGCGGGAACGATGCGAGGTTGACGCCATCGAACGTGACGGTGCCTGACGTCAGTTTGACGAGGTGTGAGATGGCGCGAAGCGTCGTGCTCTTGCCGGCGCCGTTGGCCCCCAACAGGCCGACCGCTTCGCCTTCGCCGATCTCGATCGAAACATTCGATATCGCGGGCACCGAGCCGTAACTGGCGCTGACATTTTCCAGTTTGAGCACTTATGCCGCTCCCGTCGCAGGCGGATGCACATAGGAGCCGAGATAGGCGCGGATGACTTCCGGGTTTTCCACGATCTCCCTTGGCGCGCCTTCCGCGATCTTCTGCCCGTGATCGAGCACTACGATATGACGCGCGACCGCCATGATCGCGCGCATTACGTGTTCGACGATGACGATGGTGAGTCCTTTACCGGAGAGCTTTCCGATCAGCGCGACAGCCTGATCGATCTCGGCCGGATTGAGCCCGGCCATGACCTCGTCGAGCAACAGAAGCCGCGGCTCGGTGGCGAGCGCGCGCGCCATTTCGAGGCGGCGCTGGTCGATGGTGGTCAGATCCTTTGCCGCCGTCTGCTCCCTCGCGGAGAGGCCGACGAACTCGATCGCCTCACGCGCCTTGTTGCGCGCAACGGTCATGTTCTTGCTGCGCAGGAAGGCGCCGGTCATGACGTTGTCAAGCACGGTCATGGCGCCGAAGGGCTTTGCGACCTGAAAGGTTCGGGCGAGGCCGAGGGCGCAGATGTCATGCGGTTTCAAGCCGACGATTTCGCGGCCATAGGCCTTCACCGAGCCCGTGTCCGGTCGATGAAATCCGGTGATGAGATGAAAGCTCGTGGTCTTGCCGGCGCCGTTCGGCCCGATCAACGCCACGGTTTCGTTTTCCTTCACCGTGAAGCTGACGTCTTGAACCGCGCGCAAACCGCCGAACCGTTTGCTGAGGCCGCTGATCACGAGCGCATCTGCCATGGTGTTTTCCTAGGCTCGCGCAGGTTTTTTGGCAGCAAAACGTTGCCGCAGTTCGCCGATGATGCCGATCAGTCCGGTCGGGCGCCAAAGGATCACGGCCATCAGGATCAGGCTGTAGACCGTCAATTGAACGCCGCCGATCGAACTGCCGAGCCAGCTTTGCAGCAGCGTCGAGGTGGTCTCGAGCAAGACCGTTCCGATCAGCGGTCCCCACAGCGTCCCGATGCCGCCAACGATCGACACCAGGGCTGCTTCAATCGAGATATTGAAGGAGAACGCGGTCGCCGGATCGATAAAGTAGATGTATTGGGTGTAGAACGTGCCGGCCAAAGCGGTGAGGAATGCGCTGATCATGTAGATGTCGCGCTTCATTTTCGGTGCGTTGACCCCGATGGCTTCGGCCGCGTCTTCATCTTCGCCGATTGCAACCAGATAATATCCGATCCAGGAACGCTCGATCAGCCAGGTGATGAGAAGGCCGAGCAGCAGCAGGCCAAGGGCGACATAATAATAAGCCGCCTTGGTCTCGAACTGCATCATCAGCGGTGCGGAGCCGAGATTGGGGATGGTCGTGCCCTCGGCGCCCCAGGCGAAATCGCGAAACTTGAGGAAGATCAGCATCAGCGCCTGCGCCGTCGCGATGGTGGCGATGGTGAAGTAGGGACCGCGCAGGCGAAAGCACAGCCAGCCAATCGGCAGGCTCGCCAGCATCGCCACTACGCCGCCGGCCACCATGCCGATCCAGGGCGAGACATCGTAGTTGATCTGAAGAATGGTCGAGGTATAGGCGCCCAGTCCGAAGTAGGCGGCGTGCCCCAGCGAAAGCTGCTTGGCGTAGCCGCCCATCAGATTCCAGGCCGTGCCGATGAAGGCAAACAGCAAGATGCGGATGAAGATGTCGATCGCAAATGAGCTCTTGACCACCATCGGCAGGCCGATGAGGACCGCAATTCCGATCGCCAGAAGAATGGCATTGCGCAGGCTTGAGCCTTTCGTCATCGCGCGCGACCTCCGCCAAGGCCGGTCGGTTTGAAGGCAAGCGTGAGCAGCAACATGGCGAACACGACGATCAATCCGGAATCGGCGCCGACATATTGAATGCCGAGCGATTCCGCGATGCCCATCATCAGGCTTGCGATCAGCGCGCCCATGACGTTGCCGAGCGTACCCAGCACCACGGCGACAAAGGCCATCAACACGAACACCTGGCCCACGAAGGGATAGGCGGAATAGAACGGCATCAAGAGTGATCCGGCGGCGCCCGCCAGTGCCAGCGCAATGCCAAGCGCGACGCAGAACACCCGGTTGGGGTTGATGCCCATCAGCATCGCTACGTCGCGGTTTTGCGAGGCGGCGCGCATGGCCCTGCCAAGATCGGTGGTGTGCAGAAACAACCAGAGCAGCCCGCTCAGCACCATGGCGACCACGAAGGCGATCAGCTTGGCGACCGGGATGTAGAGCCCGGCGAGATGGAATGCCTCGTCGGAATAGGACGTATGCACCGTACGGTAATTCGCGGTGAACAGCATCAGCGCAAGATTTAACAGCAACAGCGACAGCGCGAAGGTCAGGAAGATCTGCGGCATGTCGTTTGGCCCAAGCACCCTGCGGATCAGGAAATGCTGGATCAGGACGCCGGCCACGAACAATACCGGCATCGAAACGAACAGCGAGAGCAGCGGATCGATACCGAACTGGTTGGCGAGGAAGAAAGAAATATACATCCCGATCATCACGAATTCGCCCTGGGCGAAGTTGACGATCTTGACCACGCCGAAGATCAGCGTGACGCCGATACTGACGAGCGCGTAAATCCCGCCGATAAGCAGGCCGTTGATCACGGCCTGGGCCACTGTCTCCCACATCTGGCGTGCCGGCTTCTTAGAGCTTCATGAGGGGAGCGCGGGCATCTTCCTTCGGGAAGACGCTGGCGAGATCGCCGTTCTGCCACTGCACGCCGACCGGGTGGCCGTAAATGTTCTTGCCGTCGGGTCCGAACTTGACCTTGCCGCCGGGCGCCATGGCGGCGTAGCCGGACGATACGTCGAGCGTCGAGAGCGCCTCGCGGACCTTTTGCGGATCAGCCGAGCCTGCGCGCTCCAGCGCGTCTGCAAGCATGAAGGTCTGGGCGACCAGGCCGCCGGCATATTCGAACGCGAAATCGCCGGTGCGCTTTTTGAACTCGGCGTTCACTTTCTGGGCGTCCTCGCTGACATCATGGTTCCAGTGGGCAACGCCTTGCAAACCTTCGGCGAGCTTGCCGACATTCTTGTAGAAATCCGGAATGACGAAGCCGCCGGAGCCGCCATTGATCGAGACGTTGAGGCCGAATTGCTTCACCGTTCGCACGATCAGAATGAGATCGTTCAGATAGGAAACCGAGAAAAGAGCGTTGGCGCCGGAGGATTTCACCTTGTTGATCAGCGGGCTGGCATCGGTGAAGCCGGCCGAGTAGGGCTCGAACATCACGATCTCGACGCCTTCCGCAGGCGCGAGTTCTTTCAGGCCATTCGACGTCGACGTGCCGAAGGCGGTGTTTTCGAAAATCACCGCGACTTTCGGCTTGTCGCTGACGAGCTTGGACATCTGCAATTGCGCGCGCGCAAATTGCGACGCGCGCGCAAACGGCGTGAAGGTATAGGTGCGTCCCTTGTTGAGCTGGTCCGAGCTCGAACCGGTGATCAACGGCACCTTGGCGCGCTCGGCCACTTCGCTTGCAATCAAGGTGAGGGCGCTGGCGTAGCAGCCGTGGATCGCCGAAAGCTTGTTGCCGGTGATAAGGCGATCGGTTTCCGTGCGCGTGACGGTGGTATCGCTTTGGACGTCGGAAATGATCAGGTTGAGTTTGGCGCCGCCGAGCGACTTGATGCCGCCGCCGTCGTTGACCATGTCAACGGCGAGCTTGGCGGCGGCGACGCAGCCAATCCCGATTTGCGCCATGCTGCCGGTGGTCGGATAAAGCGCGCCGATATTGATGGGCTCGGCAGCCCAGCCGCGCAATGGCACCGCGCCGAACGCACC
>DATHPL010000446.1:0-4270 GCA_035483915.1 Bradyrhizobium sp. | reverse complement strand
CTGGCACCGGGCATGAGCGCCGATTTCATCGCCGTAAGGCTGAACCAGCTCGGCCTGTCGGGCACGCAACGCGATCCCCTGGCAGCACTCTTGATGTGCGGACCGTTCCGGGTGGATTATTCCTTCATCAACGGCAAGGAGATCATCCGCAAGGGTGAGTTTGTTGCCTTCGACGTCGAGGCGGCGATGGCCGATCATGCCGGCGTGATGAAGCGGATCTACGCGGACGCCTGATCGACGACCTCTTCCGAGCAGGAGACTTTCGCATGCAAAGAACGGCTGAAAAGGCGACGCTCGATCAGTGGTATTGCATCGACGAGCTACAGGATATTGCCGTCGGCCGCACGACCAATCGCCTGCTCGGCACTGACCTTTCGATCGTCCGCCATGATGATGGCGACATCACCGTAAGGATCGCTGGATCAGCGCCTCCGCTGCCCACCCGGCAGCGTTATGGCTGTCTGTGGACCACGCTCGGAACACCCGCAACCGACCTGCTGCCGGTTCCGGAAGCGGACGAGACCGACCGGCGCGTGATCGTTTGCGGCGCGATTTCGGTGAAGTCTTCCGGACTTCGCATTGTCGAGAATTTTCTCGACATGGCGCATTTTCCGTTCGTGCACACCGACATTCTCGGCGCCGAACCTCACACCGAAGTCACGCAATATACTACCGAGATCCGCCGCGACGTCGACGAGGTGTGGGCGACGAATTGCCAGTTCTTCCAGCCGCAGGCGGCACTATCGGCTACCGGCGGCATCATGACCCAATATATGTACCGCGTCGCCAATCCGTTCGCGACCATTTTGTATAAAACCTGCCCCAACGCCGCCAACCGCTGGGACGTGATCTGCCTGTTCGTGCAGCCGCTCGATCCGGACCGCTGTCGGGCGCATCCCATCATGTTCCTGATCGACGACACGTCGGCGCAGACGGACCTCGTTCATTTCCAGCAACTGATATTCCTGCAGGACCGCATCATTCTCGAAAACCAGCGGCCGAGATTGTTGCCCCTCGAACCGCGCGCTGAGACTCCAACCCGCGCCGACGCGACGTCGATCGCCTACCGGCGATGGCTCAAGGAAAAAGGCGTCACCTACGGCGCCCAGGTCCGAGCGGAATGATGATCGGAACCAACTCTATCGTCTACCAACAAGTGAGGACGCATCCATGAGCTCCATTCCCGTGATTGACGTCGCTCCGCTCTTGAACGGCTCCTCCGAGAAGGCACAGGCCGTGGCGGATGCCCTTGGCCGTGCTTGCCGCGAGGTCGGTTTCTTCTACATCACTGGACATGGCGTTCCCGCTTCATTGATGGCCAAAGTGTTCGAGGATTCGGCCGCCTTGTTTTCCGCGCCGGCGCCGGTGCGCGACGCGGCTTCGTTCAGTGGCGCCAGCGGAAACCGCGGCTACATCCGGCTTGGCGGCGAAAGCCTCGATCCGGACAAACCTGCCGACGTCAAAGAGGCCTTCAATATCGGCCTCGAACTCGCCCCTGACGATCCGGAATTGCTCGCCCGTGCGCCGTTTCGCTCGGCCAACCTGTGGCCGGACCTGCCGGGCTTCCGTGACACCATGCTCGATTATTTCAATCGGGTCTGGCGGTTGGGGTGCGATCTGCATCACGGCTTCGCACTCGACCTTGGACTCGAGCGCGACTTCTTTGAGAACAGCCTCGACAAGCCAATCGCTACGCTACGCCTGCTTCATTACCCGCCGGTCAAAGGCCCCCTACCCGATGGCCAGCTTGGCGCAGGCGAGCATACCGACTACGGCAATGTCACCTTGCTCGCGACCGACGCGGTCGGCGGCCTGATGGTGCGCGATCGCTCGGGCCTCTGGCTCGATGCGCCGGTCATGCCCGGCGCCTTCGTCTGCAACATCGGCGATTGCCTGATGCGATGGTCGAACGACGTCTATGTTTCGACCCCGCACAAGGTGGTAAGCCCGCCGAACAAGGATCGCTATTCGGTCGCGTTCTTTCTCGATCCCAATCCGGACGCCATGGTGGCGTGCCTGCCGACCTGCATCACGCCAGAACGGCCAGCCAAATATGCGCCGATCACCGGCGCCGACTTCCTGCGTTCACGGCTCGAACCCACCTATGCGGCGAAAGCGAGCTGAATTCCGCCCGGGTTGCTCCGCGCTGCGACCCGTTGATCCACAGGTCGCAGGCTCACGCCACGCGCTCCCTCGGCAGCTCCACTTCATCGTGCGTGCGCAGCAATTCCAGCAACTGCTTGCGCATGATCATGCCGGGCCGGTCGGACGGCATGTGCATCTCGATCTTCCGGCCCATGTCGACGATGGCGTCAGGATCGGTGGATTCCAGCATGTCACGATCCTCGGCGATGATCGCGGCATCCCAATCGATCAATTCCTGCGTTGAGCAATCCGCTTCGGTGTCGTTGCGGAACAGCAATTGAACGACCTGGATCTGACCGTCGGAAATCGGCGTCGCGCAGTTGAAAATGATATGGCGAATGCCGGAGGGATATTCCATGTCGAGGCGCCGACAGAACGGGATGAACCATTTGTTGCGCTGGTGACGCTTGGTCGTCGGCTCCGTCGTGCCGGTGATGCGGAAGGCGCCAGGCGGATTGCGAACCGTGATGATTGTCTCTGCGTCGAAGCCGCCATCGGTCTCGGTGATCTCGTATTTCTCGGGTTTGGGCTGATTGATATCACCGAACGTGCCCTTATGAACGAACGCGAAGTGCGCGTTGTCGAAAGAATTCTCCATCAGGCGGAGCGCGGCCGTGTTCCATTTTTCGTAGAACTGGTTGATGCGTCGATAGCCCGGTGTGCTGTCTTCGGGAATGTCGGGAATGTCGCTCAAGGGCTCATCGAGCGCGACCCAGACATAGCCATAGCGGGTCTTGGCGCGGAACGAGCGCGCCTTCGCGTCCGGGATCGCTTGCTCGAACGGAAACTGAGGGATCATCACCAGCTTGCCGTCGCGGTCATATTCCCAGCCGTGGTAGCCGCAGACGATGTTGCCATTGTTGCACCAGCCCTTCGAGAGTTTCGCGGTGCGGTGACAGCAGCGATCCTCGAGCGCGGCCGGCTCGCCCTTGGCATCGAGAAACAGCACGATCGGCTCGCCCAGCAGCGTGAATGGCTTGGGCCCGTCCTTGAGATGCTCGATCGGCATCAGCGCATACCAGAAACGGCGCAGCACGGGTTGCTTGGTATTGAGCATGGTGTTCCTCCGCGTTCGTTCAAGCGGCGAGGCGCGTCACGACGCGCGCCGCGTCCGATTTCAGTTTTTTCAGGTCGAGCCCGGGAATGACGCCGTCTTCGACGACGATGCGTCCTCCGATGAGGAGATATCGCAGCTTCGCCGACCCGCCGCAGGTCACCGGCGCAATCAATGGATCGTGCATACCGAAATGCCTGGGTTCGTCGAGATTGAAGATCGCGATATCGGCCTGCTGGCCCGGCGCCAAGGTTCCGACATGGGGCATGCCGAGCACGCGCGCACCGCCGGCGGTAGCCCAGTGCACGACGTCTTCCGCTGTCACTGCGGCGGCACCCTTCGTTGCGCGGTGGGTGTGCCAGGCGCTGTGCATTTCGCAGAGCATGTCGGCCGCTTCGTTCGAGGCTGCGCCATCGACGCCGAGCGACACCGCGCCGCCGAGCCGCGCCATCGCATCCGCAGGCGCGATGCCCGAACCAAGGCGGCAGTTGGATTGCGGACAATGCGCCATGCCAGTGCCGGTGCTCGCGAGAACGCGCACTTCATCTTCATCGAGATGCACCAGATGAGCAAACCACACGTCGTCGCCGAGCCAGTCATGTTCGGCCAGCCAATGCACCGGACGTTTGCCGTGAACCGACAGGCAGAAGTCGACATAGTCGGTGCTTTCGGAAAGATGGCTATGCAACCGGACGCCCATCCGGCGCGCGGCCGCGATCACTTCCTTGAGTTCGCCGGGATCGAGCGACCAGGTCGGCGTGGTCGGCGCCAACGCGACCCGCGACAGGCCACCAGGCGAAGCGTCGTGAAAACGCTGGGCGCAGGCTTCGACCGACTGCAGCATGCGGTCGAGCGATTCAACCGGTTGCGCCGGGTCCTGATCGTTCGTGACCTGGCGCGCCTTGGTGGCGCCGCCGCGGCAAAATACGAGGCGAAGCCCAAGGCTGCGTGCGACCTCGAAGATCACCTGCGCCGGGTCGTAGCGGAAGGTGTCGCTGAAAAGATAATGGTGGTCGGCGACCGTCGTCGTGCCCGACAGCAACAGTTCGGCAAGCCCGATCCGGGCCGCAA
>DATHPL010000445.1:0-9231 GCA_035483915.1 Bradyrhizobium sp. | reverse complement strand
TGCGACGGCGTCTTGCCGCCACGGCCTACGCCCGCACCGCGGCCTATGATGCGGCGATCTCGAACTGGTTCGCACGCGAGCTTGAGACCGAAGCGCCGGAATTCCGCGCCTTCGGCGGGCGCCTGATTCAATCGCTGCGTTACGGCGAAAATCCGCATCAGACGGCGGCGTTCTATCGCACGCCCGACCGGCGGCCGGGCGTCGCCACCGCGCGGCAGATTCAGGGCAAGGAACTGTCCTACAACAACATCAACGATACCGACGCGGCGTACGAATGCATCGCTGAGTTCGACGCCGCGCGAACCGCGGCCTGCGTCATTGTCAAACACGCCAATCCGTGCGGCGTCGCCGAAGGCGACGATCTCCTGGGCGCCTACCGAAAGGCGCTCGCCTGCGATTCGACTTCCGCCTTTGGCGGCATCGTTGCGTTGAATCGAACGCTGGATGCGGAAGCGGCGCGCGCGATCACCGAAATTTTTACCGAAGTGATCATCGCACCCGACGCTACCGATGAGGCCATGGCGATCGTTGCCGCCAAGAAGAACCTGCGGCTGCTATTGGCCGGAGGGTTGCCGGATCCTCGCGCGATCGGCCTGACCGCCAAGACGGTTGCCGGTGGCTTACTCGTGCAAAGCCGCGACAACGCCGTGGTCGACGACATGAAGCTGATGGTCGCAACCAAGCGCGCACCGACGCAAGCCGAGATGCGTGATCTGACCTTCGCGTTCCGCGTCGCCAAGCACGTGAAGTCGAACACCATCGTTTACGCAAAGGATCTCGCCACCGTCGGCATCGGCGCCGGCCAGATGAGCCGGGTGGATTCAGCGCGTATCGCCGCGCGCAAGGCGCAAGATGCCGCTTCTGAATTGAAGCTGCCGGTGCCACTCACCAAGGGTTCCGTCGTCGCATCGGACGCCTTCTTCCCGTTCGCCGACGGCATGCTCGCCTGCATCGAAGCCGGCGCCACCGCGGTGATCCAGCCCGGCGGATCGGTGCGCGACAATGAAGTGATCGAGGCCGCCGATGCCCATGGTATCGCCATGGTGTTTACCGGCGTGCGCCATTTCCGGCACTGAATTCTCGCCCGAGGGACGCACGACTATTCCCTGACCCGCGCCAATAACGCGAGCCCGGCCACAAAGAACAGCACCAGCGTCGCCATGCCGGCCTTCTGGCTTTCGGTCACCGCCGTCACGATGCCGATCAGCAAGGGCCCGACGAACGAGGTCACTTTTCCGGTCAGTGCGAACAGGCCGAAATATTGCGCGATGCGGTCTTTTGGCGCCAGTTGAACGAGAAGCGTCCGCGACGCTGCTTGCAGCGGCCCGCCGACGGCTCCGATCAGGCATCCAAGCAGGAGATAAGCGCGCTCGGCGGGAGCGGCGAACAAGGCGCCGCCCGGAACCGGCGGCGTGACCGCGACAAATAGTACAGAATTCTTGTCGACCAGCAGAATCGCGACGATGGCGAACAGCAAAATCATCATGGCACCGGCGATCACGCGCTTGGGCCCGAGCGCATCGTCGAGCTTGCCGCCCACCCAGGCGCCGAAAGTGCCGGCGACAGCGAGGATGATGCCAAAGGTGCCGATCTGGATGGTGCTCCAGCCAAAGGTGCCAGCCGCGTAAATTCCGCCGAACGCAAACAGCGACACCAGTCCGTCCGTATAGATCATGTTGGCGAACAGGAAGGCGGCCATCGCTTTCCGCTCCGGCAATTCACGCAACGTCTGCTTCAGCTCGGTCAATCCCTCATGCAAGGCTTCGCCGAGCCGTCGCTTCGCAGGATAATCCGGCGTCAGCAGGAACATCGGCAGCGCAAAGATCAAGAACCAGACGCCGGTCAACGGCCCCACGATGCGATCGCCTTGATGTGTCGCAGGATCGAGCCCGAACAGCGGTGTGAAGCCGAGCAAGGTACGGCCGGTCTCGGGATTTGCGGCAAGAAAGCCGAGAACAAGGATGAGGCTGAGAATACCGCCGACATAGCCGGTGGCCCAGCCGGAGCCGGACAGCCGCCCGATCTTTTCGGGCGGCACCAACGTTGGCATCATCGAGTTGTTGAACACGATAGCGAATTCGGCGCCGATGGTAGCGACCGCGTAAGCCAGAAGCAGAGCCGGAATCACGCTGATGTTGCCGGGACTTCCGAACCACATAAGCGCGGCACCAACCACCAGAAGCGCACCGAACGCCGCGATCCACGGCTTGCGGCGGCCACTGGCATCCGCGATGGCGCCGAGCACCGGCGAAAGCAGGGCTATGGTCAATCCAGCCGCAGCGGTCGCAAAGCCCCATAACGACTGACCGCTGGCGGGATCAGCCGCCACATGGGTCGCAAAGTAAGGCGAGAACACGAAGGTAGTAATCAGCGTGAAAAACGGCTCGGTCGCCCAGGCAAAGAACATCCAGCCTGCCACTGCGGAGGCTGGAGGATATTGATGCCCCCGATCGGTCGTGTCCATGCCCAAGACCATCGTCACCATCTCTTGAATATCCCCGCTGACGCCGCGCTGTGCAAGCTTGCCAAACGAGCAACTGCATCGCGATGCGAATACCGGAATTGGCACACCGGCGGACCTTTTGTCGCCATCGGCAAAGGCCATATAGCATTCGTGGCATCGAAGGAGAAAGTTTGATGAGACCGTTCAAGACGGCGTGGCGGGAAATCCTGGTCGCGAGCCTGGTTGTTCTCTCGTTTTTGAGTCTCGCCGTCGCACAGGAGCCGCGCCGTGGCTTCTATACGCCTCTTGCTGCCGATGCTGTGCATTCCATTCCGGCCGAACACGGCATGGTGGTCGCGCAGGAGAAGGTTGCCGCGCGGATCGGTACCGACGTCCTGAGACGGGGCGGCAACGCGATCGATGCGGCGGTCGCTACCGGCTTTGCCATGGCGGTGACCTATCCGCGCGCCGGCAACATCGGCGGCGGCGGTTTCATGGTCATCCATTCGGTGGACCGGCACGAAGATATCGCGATCGATTATCGCGAGACCGCACCGGCCGCGACCACGCCAACTATTTTTTTGGGGACCGACGGCAAGCCCGACAACGCCAAGTCGCGCGACTCCGCGCTTGGAATCGGCGTTCCCGGCACGCCTGCAGGCCTCGCTTTGGCGCTCGAGAAATACGGCTCCGGAAAATTCACGCTTGCCGAGTTGATCCAGCCGGCCATCGATCTGGCGCACAACGGCGTCGTCATCGCCGACGACGGCGCCGATACCCTGCCCGAATGGCATCGCCGGCTGGCGCGCTGGCCTTCGGCAGCAAAGATCTTTTCGCGACCCGACGGCACATCCTTGCGCGAGGGCGACACCCTGGTCCAGACCGACCTGGCCGACACGTTATCGGCCATTGCCACGCAGGGACCACATGGCTTCTACGAAGGACCGGTCGCGGAGAAACTCACAAAAGCTATTCAAGACGCCGGTGGCATCATGACGGCCAATGATCTAAAGGCGTATCGGCCGGTGATCCGCGCGCCCGTGCGCGGTACCTATCGTGGCTACGACATCGTTGCGATGCCGCTGCCGTCTTCCGGCGGCGTGGGACTGGTAGAAACGCTCAATATCCTTGAGGGCTTTCCGCTTGCCGAGATGAAGCAAGGCTCCGCGGCTTCGCTGCATGTCCTGATCGAAGCCATGAAGCGCGCTTACGCAGACCGTGCCCATTACCTCGGTGATCCCGCTTTTGTCAGCGCGCCTGTTGCAACCCTCACCACCAAGGACTACGCGGCCAAACAGCGCGCGAGCATCGATCTTGATCGCGCCACGCCATGGGTCGACGCGGTCTTGACCGCGCCGCCGCGCGAAGGCAGCAACACCACGCATTTTTCCGTCGTCGACAGTTTCGGTAATGCCGTCAGCAACACCTACACGCTGAATTTCAGCTACGGCGTCGGCCTTGTCGCCGAGGGCACCGGCGTCCTGCTCAACAACGAACTGGACGATTTCACCGCAGCTCCAGGCGCCGCCAACGCCTACGGTCTCGTCGGCTTCGACGCCAATTTGCCCGGCCCGGGCAAACGGCCGCTGTCATCGATGTCGCCGACCATCGTGCTGAAGGACGGCAAGCCCGTGCTCGTGACGGGTTCGCCGGGCGGCAGTCGTATCATTTCCACCGTGCTGCAAGTGATCGTGGATGTGCTCGACTACCACATGGACGTTGCCGTCGCGGTGGCCGCGCCGCGGCTCCATCATCAATGGCTTCCCGACGAGGTCAGGATCGAGCGCGGCTTCGCGGAGGAAACGCTTGAGGCGCTCAGGGCGAAAGGTCATCGCATCGTCGAGCCGATGGGACAGACCTCTGCGAATTCGATTGCAGTGACGCCGAACGGACCGCTCGGCGCGCCCGATCCGCGCACCCGCGGCGCGGAGGCCGCTGGAGAGTAGAGTATCCGTAAGCCAGTTCAGCGCCCGACCGTGTAGGGCCCGCCTTTTTCCAGCGCGCGCTGATAGGTGGGGCGTGCATGAATGCGGTCCAGAAACGCCATCGCCTTGGGATGGCCCTGGTCGAGACCACCGCGCGCCGCTGCCGCCTCGAGCGGAAAGCTCATCTGGATGTCAGCCGCGGTGAAGGCGTCGCCCGCGAACCATTCGCTCTTGGACAGTTCGCTTTCCCAGAACGCCATGTGCAGCTTGAGTTGCGGGTTGACGAACGCCGTCATCGCCTGATTGGAGACCTTGCGCACCAAGGGGCGGAGCAACGCCGGTGCGCGCTTTGGCATCAGCGTGAACAAGAGTTTCAGCAAGAGCGGCGGCATCGCCGAGCCTTCGGCGTAGTGCAGCCAATAGGTGTAACGCAGGCGCTCCGGTGTGGTGGGCGGCGGGATCAGGCGGCCGTTGCCATAGGTCTCGACCAGATATTCGGCGATCGCGCCGGATTCCGCGATTGTTTTGCCGTTGTCGGTGATGACAGGCGATTTTCCGAGCGGATGGATGGCTCGCAGCTCGGCCGGCGCGCGCATATCCGGCTGGCGCTGATAACGCACGATTTCATAGGGAACGCCCAGCTCTTCCAGGAGCCACAACACGCGCTGGGAACGGGAATTGTTGAGGTGATGAACTGACAGCATCGCGCGTTTCCCAACTTGAAGTGCTTGAGCCTTGTCATTCCGTAGCAGTGAGGGGGCGAAATGGCGATTGAGGTTTGAGAATTATACCCGGGCGATATTGACTGCCATATTTTACCCGGGTATAAATTGAAGCATGAAATCCGGATTGGGCCGATGACCTCTGAAAAATGCTTCACCGCTTTCGTTGGCCACCGGCGGTTGGCCTCCGGTCGGCTGGCCGAGGTCGCGATCTCGATCAAAAAAACAACGAAGCCGACCGGCACCGAGCCGATCCTTATCTTCGACGACACCAGCGGAAAGTCGCTCGATATCGACCTGCGCGGAACGGACGAAGAAATCCTCGCCCGTCTACCGCCTTCCGCTCCCAATCCGGAAACGGTGACGGCTGAACCGCCGGCATCGGAGCCGCGTGGCCGCGGCCGACCACGGCTCGGCGTCGTAGCCCGCGAAGTAACGCTACTGCCGCGGCACTGGGATTGGCTTGCCGGCCAACCCGGTGGGGCGTCGGTCGCTTTACGAAAACTTGTCGATGAGGCGCGCCGTACCGGCGGCGATCGCGATCGTCATCGTGCCGCGAGGGACGCGGCCTATCATTTCATGTCGGCGATGGCCGGCAATTTCAAAGGCTTCGAGGAAGCTTCCCGCTCCCTGTTCGCGGACGACCGGCGGCGGTTTGGCGAACTGGTCGCCGCCTGGCCCGAAGACGTCCGTGACCATATCGTCAGGCTTGCCTTCCGTGATCGCGACGATCCGCACCAGCTGTGACCGGCCGGTTTTCCGGTCCATCAAAATATGACGATCATCATCGAACCCGGTGGACGCAACGCTGCCGTTGCGCCACAATGGCGGGGATAAAGAAACTGCCCGGGAGGCCGTCATGAGCGTCACAGTGCCGCAATTCATGTTCGATTTCGGCAGCCCGAACGCCTTCCTGAGTCATGAGGCCATTCCGGCGATCGAAAAGCGGATCGGGACCCAATTCGAATATGTGCCGGTCCTGCTTGGCGGCATTTTCAAGGCCACCAACAACCGGTCGCCCGCCGAGACGCTGGCCGGCATCAAGAACAAGCGCGAATTCCACGCGATCGAGACCAATCGCTTCGTGAAGCGCTTCCAGGTCAAGCCCTATACCTGGAATCCGTTCTTTCCCGTCAACACCCTCAATCTGATGCGCGCCGCCGTCGCCGCCCAAATGGAGGGCGTGCTCGAAAAATACGTCGATGCCGCCTTTCATCACATGTGGGTCGAGCCAAAGAAAATGGACGATCCAGAAGTGGCGGTTGCGGCGCTGACGGCGTCCGGACTTGACGCCAAACGGCTATTCGCGCGTGCTGGCGAGGCCGACGTCAAGGCCAAGCTGATCGAGAACACGCAAAGCGCGGTCGAGCGTGGCGCCTTCGGCTCGCCGACATTCTTTGTCGGCAACGAAATCTTCTTTGGCAAAGAGCAGTTGCGCGACGTCGAGGAGATGGTTCTTGGCAAGTAGTCTCCGTCATTGCGAGGAGCAAAGCGACGAAGCAATCCATATCTGACCTACCGATCTGGATTCCTTCGCTTCGGATGACGAAACAGCTGAGTGGAGTACCGATCAATGCAAAAGCGCAATGCCACCGTGGCCGTGATCGGCGCCGGCGACTATATCGGCGCCGAGATCGCCAAGAAATTTGCGGCTGAAGGTTTTACCGTCTTCGCCGGCCGGCGCGACGGCGCCAAGCTCGCGCCGCTGGTTCACGGTATCGAGGCCGCGGGCGGGTCGATTGTGGCGCGTTCGCTGGACGCCCGAAAGGAAGATGAAGTCGCCGTGTTCTTGAACGACGCCGACAAACACGCCCCACTCGAGGTGACCATTTTTAACGTCGGCGCTAACGTCAATTTTCCAATCTTGGAGACCACCGATCGCGTGTTCCGCAAAGTGTGGGAGATGGCCTGCTGGGCCGGCTTCCTGGCCGGCCGCGAGTCGGCGCGGCTGATGTTGCCGCACGGCCAGGGCAACATCTTCTTTACCGGCGCCACGGCGTCGCTACGCGGCGGCAGCGGCTTTGCGGCCTTCGCCAGCGCCAAGTTCGGACTTCGGGCCGTGGCGCAGTCGATGGCGCGAGAACTCGGCCCCCAGAATATCCACGTCGCCCATCTGATCATCGATTCCGGCGTCGATACCGCCTGGGTGCGCGAGCGACGCGAACAGCTCTGGGGCAAGGAAGCGCTCAACAATCCGGATCTGCTGATGCCGCCCGCGTCCGTCGCCGCGTCCTTTTGGCAGCTTTATCAGCAGCCGCGTAGCGCCTGGACTTTCGAACTGGAAATACGCCCATTCGGCGAAAAATGGTAAGGAAACGAATAGTGAGTAGCGAATAGAAAGCCGAAATATATTATTCGCTACTCCCTATTCGCCATTCGCGATTTCACAAACAACAAGAAGGATTCTATTCCCATGCGCATCCTGGTGGTCGGAGCCGGCGCGATCGGCGGATATTTTGGCGGCCGAATGCTGCAAGCCGGCTGCGACGTGACATTCCTGGTCCGGCCGCGACGCGCGGCTGAACTTGCTTCCGCGGGCCTCGTCATCAAGAGTCCCAACGGCGATGTGACGCTGACGGCGCCGCCGAACGTGCAAGCGGACAAACTCGACAAGGTCTTCGACCTCGTGCTGCTGAGCTGCAAGGCTTTCGACCTGGAAGATGCGATCAAGTCATTTGCGCCGGCCGTTGGCCCGAAGACCGCCATTCTTCCGCTGCTCAACGGCATGCATCACCTCGACGTGCTCGACCAGCGCTTCGGCGCAAATGCCGTGCTGGGCGGATTGTGCGCGATCGCAGTCACGCTTAACGAGCGACGCGAGATCGTCCAGCTCGCGCCGATGCAGTCGCTCGGCTTCGGTGAGCGCGACGGCAAGCTCTCGGACCGAGTGCAGGCCATTGCGGACGTGATGGGAAGCGGCAAGTTCGGCGCCGCTGCCAGCACGCAGGTGATCCAGGACATGTGGGAGAAGTGGGTTTTCCTCGCCTCGCTCGCCGCCTCGACCTGTGCGATGCGCGCTCCGGTCGGCCATATTCTGGCGGCGCCGGGCGGCAAGGATTTCATTCTCGGCATCCTCGATGAATGCAGCGCGGTCGCTTCAGCCGAAGGCCACACTCCTACCGGTCCATTCTTCGAACGCGCGCGCGGAATGCTGACCGCGGCAGGTTCGCAACTCACGGCGTCGATGTTCCGGGACATCAAGGCGGGCGCCCAGGTCGAGGCTGATCACGTCATCGGCGACCTGATCGCGCGCGGCGACGCCGCGAAGGTGCCGGTGCCGAAGCTGCGGATCGCCTACACGCATCTGAAGGCTTATCAGAGCCAGCGCGCGTAAAGACTTAAAGGTGTGCGAGATAGTGCGCCAGCGCCGTGATCTCTTCTTCGCTGAGGGGATAAGCGACGTCGGCCATCGCCGCCATGCCGCCGCCGGATCGCACGCCTGACTTGTAGTCGTGCAGCGCTTTCAGAAGATAATCCTCACGCTGCCCGGCGATGCGCGCCACCGCCTTGGTGCCCGCGAAGCTGTCCGTATGGCAGGACGCGCAGCGTCGCCCGACGGCCGCTTGCGCGCCCTTCTGCGATAGATCGGGGTTGTCGTCGGGCTTAGTCGCTTTCGGCGGCGTCAGCGACGCAAAATAAGCGCCGAGATTGCGGATATCGTCATTTTCGACTTGTTCGGCGATGGGCTGCATCTGCTCGTTCTTGCGCGCGCCGCTGCGGAAGAACACCAACTGCCATTGAATGAATTGGTCCGGCTGTCCCGCCAGCGACGGAATATTTTCCATTTGCGAGATGCCGTTCTCGCCATGACAGCCGGCGCAGAGTTCGGCCTTTTTCTTCGTCGCCTCAAGATCGGCGGCAGGCGACGTTGCGATCATCGCCGCGGACATTGCCGTTGCGCAGAGAACATCGATCCAAAATCCGCGACGCATCACCGTGATCGCTCCGTAGTTACGTAGAAAACTGCGGCCGCCCGTCGCCGGGCAGCCGCAGCCCTTCAATTTCTTAGCCCTACTTCTTGTAGCTGATGCGATAGATCGCACCCGCCCAGTCGTCGGCAACGAGGATCGATCCATCCTTGTCCAGGATGATGTCGTCAGGACGGCCAAGATAGCCCTGGTCGCCTTCGATCCAGCCCGAT
>DATHPL010000444.1:0-22439 GCA_035483915.1 Bradyrhizobium sp. | reverse complement strand
TGGTACCGTGTAGGTATGATCGCGATCGCCATGTTGCCCGTGTTGCTGCTGGTCTTGGCGCTTTTCTACAACTAGCGCGGAGCATTGGGCCAGGTTGAGACGAATGGATCGTTTCCGACATTCTGGCGACAGCGTCCATTGCGCCAGATGAAACCGACCGCGCAGGCTTGGCTTTCCGGCTGTACGGCTCGATAGAATCGACATCGGCCATTGTGGTCGCGGTACAAACCGGCACCGCATCCGCCTGCGGCGTTGGCGCCACTCCCTGCAAGCAGGGTGAACAGAAAGAGCGCACTGCCAACAAGCCTACACTTCTTCATAGTCATCTCCGCGGTTGTGGTATGCGAAAGCTGATGCTCAATACCGCCGCTGCTCACACGGACGTTTCGCAGCCACCTATTTCTTAGCCGACGTGTCCACATCGACCTTCTTCCAGGTCTGGCCCGGATCGAACAGCCTCATCCGTTTAGCAATGACATCTCTCCGGCAACTCCGCAGCCAGTTGGCGCATCGCAAATTCTCTCTTTCGGTCTTCCGGCTACTCTCCAGCCGACCTCGCGGGCTGCTTTGACCTAGATCAAACCAACCTATGCCGTCGTCGGGACGCCCAAATACCGAGAGGTGATCTGGATTATCGCGCGCGGGCCTTGATCTTGATCAATAGGCAAGCTCTGCGCCCGGCAACGATGCGATGGCGCTGCGTGCAGCAAGAGGACGGCGGCGCAACTGACATTCTCGAGAAAATGCGAAAGGAGGACTTCAGCATGTCAAACAAGATCGCTGTTGTGCTTTCAGCCGCCGGCATAGCGTTGCTGGCGGCCCAGTTGCCGGCTCAAAGCGCTCCCTTGATAGCGCAGTCCCTAGTGGCGAAGCCTGCCAGCGCGAACGCCAATACGTTAGAGGTTCGCTACGGCGGATGGGGCGGCTGGCGTGGTGGTTGGGGCGGCTGGCGTGGCGGATGGGGAGGTTGGGGCTGGGGTGCGGGCGGATTCGTCGCCGGAGCCCTGATCGGAAGCGCGCTCGCGGCGCCATATTACTATGGCGGTTACTATCCCTCCTATTACGGGGCGCCGTATGCTGGCTACGGATACTATGGATATCCGGGCTACAATGGCGGATATCCCGGCTACTATGGCAGTTACGCCGGTTACTATGGCCCCTACCGCCCGTATTACGGCTGGCGCCGGGCATATTATTAGTAGGCGATGAAGTGCGGAGAGATGATGGTGGTTTAACCGTCATCATCGTCCTCGATCGGAAGTGCTACTGAACTTGTCGCAGGATAAGAGGCATTGCACCTTGGGACAATTGCGCCTGCCAGCCATATTGTTTTGAATTGCGCACGCGCTCACCAGTCGACCCCCGACATCGGGCGCGGATACATGACGAGCGACCCCGGTTCTCCCACCCGAGCCGGGGTCGTTTTTCTTTGCAAACGGTGAACACGAAGGTGGACGAGAGGGGCCGTCGCGCAAGCGGTCCGTGCCGGTCTATTACGCTGCCCATCCACGTTGCATCATTGATTGGTTAGACGCGTCATTAATCCAGACCAAGTGTGCTCAGTCCGATCTGTCCCGTCCAAGAAGTGGGCCGACGCTTGGATCGGATACAGCGGTAGTTTTCATTTTCTAGATAAGCGTCAGCCTCAGATGGATGACCTGCGGATCCACGCCGCGAATCTGAAAGCCGAGTTTACCGAGAACGTTGAGCATCGCGATGTTCTCGGGCAGAACATCGGCCGCCAATTGCTTCAGTCCGGCGGCACGAGCTAGCCCCACGATGTGACGCACCAAGATCGCTCCGATTCCATGCCGCTGATATGCGTCGACGACGATGAACGCTACCTCGGCGTGGCCGGATTCGACAACGACGTAGCGACCGCCGCCAACGATCGCGGTCTTGCCGTCTTCGTCGATCTCGGCGACGAGCGCAACGTGATTGACGAAATCGATGTTCATGAAGAATGCCGTTTCCATGTCCGAGAATTCTCGTTTGGTGACGAAGAAGCGGCGCTTCAGCGACTCGGGGCCGGTGCGGTCGATGGCAGCGAGCATGCTGGTCTCATCGTCCGGCCGCAGCGCCCGGATTTTGACTGGCCGCCCGTCGCGGAGTTGCTCTTGGGCGCAATAGCTGGCTGCTGACATGATGGGTGTCTCTTGATGCAACAATGGAAGTTACCCGTCAGCGCGCTTCAACAGCCATGGTCCTCCTTTGATCTATGTCAAGCTGGCCTCCGGAGGGACGCGCAGGGTTTCGCCGCTCAATGGAGGAACCGATGAAGAAAATAAGTCTTCGCAACTTGGTCCGTATTACGGCAACGGCTTCCTCGGTTGCCATTTTGTCGGCTGCGGCAAGTCCTGGCGCGCGCGCGGACGATTCCGTCGCGCTGCTCAAGGCCATGGCGGACTATACTGCCGCACAGAAATCCATTTCGGCGACTTTCGATAGCGACATCGAGGTGGTCACGTCCGAACTGCAGAAAATTCAGTTCACGAGTTCCGGACAGTTGAAGCTGGCGCGGCCCGACAAGCTTCGCGTCCGCCGCACTGGCGGCTACGCTGATGTCGACCTGGTCTACGACGGCAAGACCGTCTCGCTCTATGGCAACAACGCCAAGGCCTATGTGCAGGCAGATCTTCCGGGCACCGTAGACCAGCTGGTCGACACCATGCAGGAAAAGACGGGCGCGGCGATGTCAGGCGCCGATTTGTTGCTCTCCAACGCGTTCGACGTGCTGACGTCTGACGTCGAGGTTGGCGAACACGTTGGCCAAGGCGTTGTCGACGGCGTCGAATGTGAGCACCTCGCGTTTCGCGGCCACGACACGGACTGGCAGATTTGGATCCAGACAGGCGCGCAGCCGATCCCGCGCAAATATGTGATCACGAGCAAGACCCTCACGGGCGCGCCGCAATACACGCTGCGTATCAAGGATTGGAAGACAGATCCGATCGCAGACGCCGAGGCCTTCGCGTTCAAGCCTCCGGAAGGTGCAACCAAGGTAAGTCTCGATTCAGACGTCATGATGGAGTTCGACGAGGTCCCGGTGGGAACAACCGCAGGAGCAAAGAAATGATCCTCTCGATGCGAAAGACAACCCTCATTGCCGCTGCCGTTATGGCTTTCTGCGCGGCCCTGTTTTGGAACGGAAAAGTCGATGTCGAGCACGGCCTTGTTTCAGCTTCTGAAGCACGGATCGGACGTCCGCTGACGCCGATGAGCTATGCCGGCGTTGCCCGCCGGACGACGCGCCGCGCTGTCTATGGCACGGCGGCTGCAGCCGCGACAGTTGGAGTGGCCGCCGGCGCATACGTGGCCAGGCCGGGCTGTGTCCAGACAACCAATGCCTATGGACAGGTGATCACAAGGTGTTAGCCTGACCCGCGTATAACCGCCCGCCGATGGGATGGTACAGCGAGGCACTCGGTGATTAAGAGCACGGGCAGCCAGTCCGCTGCCCTCAAATCGGAAGTGTTATTGTTTCCGCAGCCGGCGCTGCAACTCATCTATGATACGGCGCCGATCGGTCTTGCCTGCCTGTCGCCGGATTGCCGTTACCTCCAAATCAACCAGCGCTTGACGGAGATATGCGGCATCTCGGTCGAAGATCATCTTGGGCGCTCGGTCAGGGATTGTGTCCCGGCGCTTGCCGATTCTGTCGAGCAGATCGTTCGGTCGATCATCGAGACCGGTGAACCCGTGACCGGTATTGAAGTCGCCGGCCAGCGCGCCGATCAGCGGGAAGAGCGTTCGTGGATCACCTATTGGCACCCGCTGCGGGCGCCGAACGGCGAAATCGTCGCCGTGAACGTAGCGGCGGAAGAAATCACCGAGCGCAAGCGCAGCGAGCGAGCAATGCGGCGCGCCAGAGAAGCCGCGGAAGCGGCACTGAAACGTTTGCGCGAAACACAGGCTTCCCTGATCGAAGCAGAAAAACTCGCGGCACTCGGCCGTTTGGTTGCGGGCGTCGCGCACGAAATCAATGGCCCTGTCGGGAGCAGTTTGACGGTCGCGTCCTCGCTACAGCGCCGGTACGAAGTCTTCGCCGCCGAGATCGGGCGAGGGTCGCTCAAACGATCAACCCTAAACGAGTTTGTCGACAAGGTGAGGGACGCCGCCGCCCAGTTGATTGTGAACCTTAATCGCGCCTCCGAACTTGTCCAGTCGTTCAAGCAGGTGGCCGCCGATCGCGATTGTCCGGACAGGCGGCGTTTCGAGGTCGGCGAGCTCACCGAGCAGGTGCTCGTCGGATTGCGGCCTCAACTGCGCAAAAGGGGACTCGCACTCGAGCTGACGTGCGAACCCAATCTCGTCATGGATAGTCTGCCGGGTCCGTATGGACTGGTGCTGCGCAACCTGGTGCTCAATTCGGTCATGCATGCGTTCCCCGACGGCAGGACCGGAACGATCACCTTCAACGCGCGCGCTGTCGGCGACGACGAAGTGGAGATCGTGATTTCCGACGACGGTTGCGGCATCAGCCCGCAGATTCGGCGCCACGCGTTCGATCCGTTCTTCACCACCCGTCGTCACGAGGGTGCAACCGGCCTCGGTCTGCACATCGTGCACAGCATGGTCGTCGGTCGCCTCGAAGGACGATTGACACTTTCCAGCGATCCCGGAACCGGGACGATCGTTCGGATGATCCTGCCAAGATCGATCAAATCCGCGCCGCAACCTGGAGACGCCGGAGAAGGATAGCGACCGCGTCGTTATCCGGCCGACGTCGTCGCCGTTGCATGTGTGCCGCCGCGCAGGGCAACGCCGAGACCGATCCAGGCCGCACCCGCCATAACGAGGTCAACACCCAAGAATATGCCGAGCACGTAGACGCTGCTAATGGGCCAATGTGCGAGGATCAGAAGGCCGAGCAGCAGCGTCACGAGACTCGATAGCAAGACCCATACCCACGGACTTTCGCGCTTCATGCTGAAGGCGAGGAATATTCGCATGAGGCCGGAAGCGATCAGGGCCGCGCCCAATATCAGCGTGAGCAGCGCCGCCGCAAGCAATGGATTTTCAAAGGTCGCAAAGCCGGCGACGATGTAGAGTACGCCCAGCAGAGCCCAGATCAGGAACTTGCCCCATCCCTTGAGCTGGAAGGCATTGATGATTTCGGCAATGCCGGCGACGATCATCATGACACCGACCACGAAGACACTCGCGACCGTGGCCATCATCACGCTGCCGAGTGCAACGAAGCCTGCAATGACATAGACCACGCCCAAGCCCACGATCCAACCCCACTTGGCCCGTAGCGGGGCGGTGTCGGCGCCACCCGGTAGTTTTTGCGTAAAGCCTGACAATGTTGTCATGATTGTCCTCACGGCCATCGTGCGATCCGGCCGGCACGGCCAGCGCGGGTTCGTTTCGGATATTTCTTTGTGCAGGGATGAGCAGGCTTGATCTAGATCAATCCGGTCGCCCGGAAGTTAGTGGGGAAATTTGAGGTCGCCATCGGTCGCGGCGCCAACGGTTCGGCCGTACTTCCGGCGGCGACTAAGCCACGGAGATCCAGCGCCCCATGATCGATCGTCCCGCCGCGGTACCCACTGAACGGCCAGCGGAAGAGCCGGATTTCATCATGATCGACGGGGTGCGTCCTCCGCCGCGGATCATGCAAGCTCGTGAACGTTTACTCCTCTCCCGGTTGTACGTGTGTCTCATCCGCAGCCTTCATGATGACTATGGCGCCGAATTCGCCGCCAACAGCGACAGCTGTACGCTGCGGACCATCGGGATTTACGTCTTTTTCCGTACCCTGATGTGCACGCCTGTGCGTGCCGGCACGATTGCGCAGACCTTGAAGCTGCCGAAGGCGACAGTTAACCGGCGGCTCCAGGAAATGATCAAGCAGGGCTATGTCGAGCGCATCGGCAACGCCTATCGCGTGACTGACAAGGTCAATATCCCGGACCTGCAAACCAAGCTTCAGCGCCGCATCGACCTGATCATGGAGACCGCGGCGGAGCTTTCAAAGTTACGCTCGACCTCGGGCGCAGCTGAGGAGCCGGCGTCGAATTCGTCACGATCTGCAAATTCGAGTAGCTAAGCGACCATTAAAGAAAAGAATTGCATGAGCTGCGCGGCCAGCTGCGAATTGATCTGGATCAAGATGATGGGAGAGCCGGGACCAAATACAGTTCGAATGAACATCAATGACGGGCAAACGAGAGAACTGTCAGGCCGGTCCGGCGATGCCGTGGTACAGATTGCCATTCGCCTGGGATTGCTGGCCACTCTCATCTATTGGTCGTTCGTCCTGCTCCGCCCGTTCATTCCGATCCTGGTCTGGAGCGTTGTGCTCGCGGTCGCGCTGTACCCCGTTTTCGATTGGCTGTCGTCACGTCTGGGCCATCGCCCGCGTACCGCGGCGATCCTTACCACGCTCATCGTACTCGCCGTTTTCCTGGCTCCGGCGACCTGGCTCGGTATCGGATTGGTCGACGGCCTGAGAGACATCTCCGATCAACTGACTTCGGGGGATCTGGTGCTTCCTGCTCCGCCGGATGGCGTGCGGGACTGGCCGCTGATCGGGAAGCAACTTTACGAATTCTGGAACAGCGCCTCGATCAATCTCCAGACCGCCCTCCGGGGTATCGCGCCGTATCTGAAGCCATTGGCTGGACCCGTTCTCGCGATCGCCGGTAGCGCGGGGACGGGAACGATCAAGTTCATTCTGTCCGTCATTGTGGCAGGCTTCCTTTTCGTTCCGGGCCCGCGGTTCGCCGCGACGATCCGGAACAATCTCGCGCGGATCGTCCCGGAGCGAAGCAAGGATTTCATGGCGCTGGCTGGTGCCACCATCCGCACCGTCGCCCAGGGCGTGATCGGAGTCGCTGTGCTGCAATCGTTGCTTGCCGGAGCGGGCCTGAAGGTTGCCGGCGTCCCTCACGCGGGCGTGCTGGCCTTCGCCGTGCTGGTGCTCGGTATCGTGCAGATCGGATCGGCGCCAATCTTGTTCCCTGTCATCATCTGGGTCTGGATGGCCAAGGAAGCCGGTGCTGCTGTGCTGATCACGATTTATCTCGTCCTCGTTGGTCTGTCCGATAATGTGATGAAGCCGCTTCTGATGGGGCGCGGGCTGTCTACGCCTGTGCTCGTCATTTTCATGGGCGTGCTGGGTGGAACGCTCGCCCATGGGATTGTCGGTCTGTTCGTCGGCCCGATTATCCTGGCGGTCGCCTGGGAATTGCTGATGGCCTGGAGTCG
The DNA here is from genome assembly GCA_035483915.1 of Bradyrhizobium sp. Taxonomy (GTDB): domain Bacteria; phylum Pseudomonadota; class Alphaproteobacteria; order Rhizobiales; family Xanthobacteraceae; genus Bradyrhizobium. The sequence continues at coordinate 15,227 of DATHPL010000444.1, read as the reverse complement.
CGACGAGCCGGCCGACATCTCCCGTGATAGTGCCGGCTCATTGGAGCCTTGACCTAGATCAAGAGTCCGCGCGCCTGTGCGGGCGATGTGGAGCGGGCAGGCTAAGGATGAGAAGCCATGATGGAAAAGCCGGAGCTTCCCCGCAACGCGATGCCTGGTCTTTTCGCATCTGCCCTCGAATACCTCGTGGACGCCGGTCAGCGCAGCGTGTTGTTCATGGACGTGATGCGTCGGCGTGGCGATCAGTACCGCGAACATCTGTCTGAGACCGTCCCGCACGTCCTCAATTACGAGATCGAGCTGATCGCCGACGGCAGGACTCTGGATCGGCCGGTGAACTACGGGCTGGTGCGCGTCAGGCCGCCCGCCGGTGTGGAGATCGATCTTACCCGGCGTCCCTTTGTGGTGATCGATCCTCGTGCAGGTCACGGGCCCGGCATCGGCGGTTTCAAGGCCGACAGCGAGATCGGCGTCGCCATGAAAGCCGGTCATCCCTGCTATTTCATCGGCTTCACGCCGGAGCCAATCCCCGGTCAAACTATCGAGGATATCGCGCGCGCGGAAGGCGCCTTTATCGAGAAAGTCATCGCGCTCCATCCGGAGGCAGATGGCAAGCCCTGCGTGATCGGCAATTGTCAGGCGGGCTGGGCGGTGATGATCCTGGCATCACTGCGGCCGGAGTTGTTCGGACCGATGATCATCGCCGGCGCCCCTCTTTCCTACTGGGCAGGCGTCCGCGGCAAGAACCCCATGCGCTATTCGGGCGGTTTGCTAGGCGGGAGCTGGCTGACTGCGCTCACCAGCGATCTCGGCGGCGGCAAGTTCGATGGCGCGTGGCTGGTGCAGAATTTCGAAAACATGAATCCGTCGAACACGCTCTGGAGCAAGCAGTATAACGTCTATTCCAAGGTCGACACCGAGGCCGAACGCTATCTTGAATTCGAGCGCTGGTGGGGCGGCCACGTCAACCTGAACGCCGAGGAGATCCAGTTCATTGTCGATGAACTGTTCATCGGCAACAATCTGTCTGCCGGGCGGATCAAAACCTCGGATGGCGAGGTGGTCGATCTGCGCAAGATACGGTCTCCCATCGTGGTGTTCTGTTCCAAGGGCGACAACATCACGCCACCGCAGCAGGCGCTCGGCTGGATTCTCGATCTTTACCGCGATGTCGACGAGATAAGGTATTACGGGCAGACGATCGTTTACACGGTTCATGAGACCGTGGGTCATCTCGGAATTTTCGTCTCCGGCGGCGTTGCCAAGAAGGAGCACCGCGAATTCTCCAGCAACATAGACCTGATCGATGTGCTGCCGCCTGGTCTCTATGAGGCGACCTTCGAAGCGAAGTCCGGAAATACTGCGAATGCCGATCTCGCCGGCGGCGAGTGGATCATGCGCTGTGAACAGCGGACGCTTGATGATCTCCGCGCGATGGGCGGCAACTCCCCTGAAGACCAACGGAGGTTCGCGACGGCCAATCGCGTGTCGGAAATCAATCTCGCCAACTACCGCAAGTTCGTTCAGCCCTGGGTTCGCGCGATCACGACGCCACAAATCGCCGGGCGGACCCGAAATTTGCATCCGCTACGGATGGGATATGAAGCTTTCGGCCGCCAGACGCCGGCAATGAAAGCGGTGGCGGTAGAAGCCGAGGCAGTTCGCCAGCACAGAAGGCCTGCTGCTGCGGATAACCCGTTCCTCAAGGTGCAGGAAACCATCTCGAAAGGCGTCGTCAACGCGCTCGACAAATGGCGAGATGCGCAGGAAGCCCTGAGCGAATCCCTCTTCCTCGCCGTCTACGGGTCGCCGGCGTTGCAGGCGGCCGTCGGCATCGACCCGAAAGGTGATCCGTCGCCGCGGCCGGAAATGTCGGATGAACATCGCAAGCGCCTTGAAGCGCGCATTACCGAGTTGAGATCCAGGATCGGAAGCGGCGGCCTCAGGGAATGCGGAATCCGGGCTCTGCTTTACGTGGGGATGGCTCGCGGCATGGCCGACGAGCGAGGCCTCGAGGCGCTGCGTCGGATGCGAAGGGAAGATGCAGCGTCACGTATGAGCCTTTCAGAGTTCAAGATGCTGGTGCGTGAGCAATTTTTCATGCTGCTGCTCGATCAGGGAGCCAGTCTCGCGGCCATTCCCGAAATGCTGCCGCACGACATGGAACAACGCCGCGCGGCCTTCGACGTTATCCGTGAAGTGTTATCGGCCGGCGGCAAGATTTCCAGCGAAACCGCGAAGCGCCTCGACTATGTCGCACGGCTATTTGGCGTCGACCCGGAAGTGACAGACCGGAGCACCAGCCACTTCAGTCCGCGGTCCAAAGCATCGTGAACTTCCCAGGGACCAAGGAGCTCGACGATGAACGAGCAAGCAGCAAGTACGGGCGAAGGGCGATCCCACAGCAAGTATGACCGCCTGATCGCAGCTGCGAAGTCGATTCCGCCGGCGGCCACTCTCGTGGTGCATCCCTGCGATGAAAGTTCGTTGCGCGGCGTCGTCGAGGCCGCTGCGGTCGGCCTTATCACCCCGACTTTGGTCGGCCCGGTGCAGAAGATAAAGGAGGTCGCGTCCAGATACGGCATCGACATCGCAGCCTTTGAAATCGCCGATGCGCCGCACAGCGAGGCTGCGGCGGCCAAGGCGGTGGAACTGATCCATGAGGCCAAGGGCGAAATGCTGATGAAGGGCAGCCTGCACACCGACGAGCTGATGCGAAGCGTGACGGCGAAGACGGGCCTGCGCACGGAGCGGCGCATCAGCCATGTCTTCGTGATGGACGTCCCGGCCTATGCCGAGACTCTGCTTGTCACCGATGCCGCAATCAACATCTTCCCCGACCTCGATTGCAAGCGTGACATCATCCAGAACGCGATCGATCTGTTCATCCAGGCAGGCTTCGGTCCATTGCCCAGAGTTGCGATCCTGTCGGCAGTCGAAACGGTGACGCCAAAGATACCGTCCACTATCGAAGCCGCGGCGCTTTGTAAAATGGCGGACCGTGGCCAGATCACGGGCGGACTGCTGGATGGTCCACTCGCTTTTGACAACGCGATCGACATCGAAGCGGCGAGGATCAAGGGAGTCAAATCCGAAGTTGCGGGGCGGGCGCAGATTCTCGTGGTTCCGGATCTCGAAGCCGGCAACATGCTGGCCAAGAACCTAGCCTATTTTGCCAAAGCAGATGGTGCCGGCATCGTGCTCGGCGCGCGCGTCCCGATCGTGCTGACGTCGCGTGCGGATTCGCTCCGGGCACGGCTGGCTTCTTGTGCGGTGGCAACCCTTTATGCCGACGCGCGGCGCCGCCGGGCGATGACCATGGCGGCGTGACTGCCATGGATACCATCCTGACCGTCAATGCGGGATCTTCGAGCGTCAAGTTCCAGGTCTTCGCGGTCGATGGTGAAGGCGGGTTGCTCCGGCTGATCAAGGGACAGATAGACGGCGTTGGCAGCCGTCCACGTTTGCGCGCGAGCGGCGCAACGGGCGAAAAGCTGGCTGAGCGGGCCTATCCGATCGAAAGCGTCGAGGATGTGCCGGCAGCGCTTCGCGTGGCGGCTGACTGGCTGAGGGGTGAGTGCAACGTCACCCCACATGCCGTCGGACATCGGGTGGTCCACGGCGGTCCCGACTACGACCGGCCGGTGCTGATCGACCATAACGTGGTGAGCCGGCTGGAGCGCTATGCGGCGCTGGCGCCGCTGCATCAGCCTCACAACCTGGCGCCGATCCGCGCGCTCCTGGAAAATTTTCCAAGCCTTCCGCAGGTCGCCTGCTTCGATACCGCGTTTCACCGCGATCACGACAGACTGGCCGACCACTACGCGATCCCCCGTTTCCTTCACGACGAAGGCGTGCGCCGCTACGGCTTTCACGGGTTGTCCTACGAACACATCGCAAAAACCTTGCCCAAGGTTGCGCCCGAAATTGCAACTGGCCGGGTCATTGTCGCTCATCTCGGCAACGGTGCCTCCATGTGCGCGCTCCATGGCGGGCGAAGCGTCGAGAGCACCATGGGATTTACCGCGCTTGACGGTCTGCCCATGGGCACGCGGCCCGGACAGATCGATCCCGGCGTGCTCCTGTATTTGATGTCGGTGAAGGGTATGCCGCCCTCCGAGGTGCAGGATTTTCTCTACGGGGAATGTGGGCTGAAGGGATTATCCGGTGTCAGCAGCGACATGCGCGAGCTGCAAGCCAGCGACGATCCAAACGCTGCATTTGCAGTCGAGTATTTTGTCCACCGCGTCTCGTTGAATGCCGGGATGCTGGCCGCGGCACTGCAGGGTGTCGACGCTTTCGTTTTCACGGCCGGCATTGGCGAAAACTCGGTGAGCGTCCGCGCCAGGATCGCGGAACGGCTTGGATGGCTCGGGGTCGCGCTTGATCCCGCGGAGAACGCTCGCCATTCGTTGCGGATCTCGCGCTCCGAAACGCTGCCTGTCTATGTCGTGCCGACCGATGAAGAGCTGATGATCGCCGAGCATACGATGTCGTTGTTGTGGAGCGCGCGTCCGTCCGTGCAGGAAAAAGAGAGAGCATCATGAACATCCCTGTATTTCCCGAGACCAAGGTCGCACTCAAGGGACGAAAGGGCCTGATAGTCGGCATCGCGAACGACCAGTCGATCGCCTGGGGCTGCGCCAAGGCATTCCGTGCCCTTGGGGCGGAATTGGCCGTTACCTATCTGAATGAGCGCGCGAAAAAACATGTCGAGCCGCTGGCCAGGGAATTGGAAGCGCCGATCTTCATGCCGCTCGATGTGAACACCGAGGGCCAGACCGAGCAGGTTTTCGAGCGCATCACGAAGGACTGGGGGCAACTGGACTTCCTGCTCCATTCAATTGCGTTTTCACCGAAGGACGCGCTGCATGGCAGGGTTATCGACGTGGGGCGTGATGGATTCCTGAAGACCATGGAGGTGTCCTGCTGGTCGTTCATGCATATGGCTCACCTTGCCGAGCCACTGATGAAGCGCGGCGGCACGATGTTCACGATGACCTATTACGGTAGCCAGATGGTGGTGCAGAACTATAACATCATGGGTGTCGCCAAGGCCGCGCTGGAGGCTGCGGTCCGCTACATCGCCGCGGAAGTCGGGCCGAAGGGCATCCGGGTGCATGCAATTTCGCCGGGTCCACTCGCGACGCGCGCTGCGTCCGGAATCCCCGAGTTTGACGAACTGATGGACAAGGCGCAGTCCAAGGCGCCGACCCGCAGCCTTGTGAGCATCGATGACGTCGGAGCTGCGACAGCGTTCCTCGCGCTCGACGGTGCCAAGCTCATCACCGGAAACGTCATGTATATTGACGGCGGATATCACATCATGGATTGAACAGCTTCAGCGCTGGTGGGGCGCAATGGGTCCGGCGGCGCAGGCGGTCGCTGATCGCCATCGATCTCGATGATATCCGCATGATCGGCTGCTGCGGACCCGTGTCAGATATTCATCTGCGGAACGTGATCCGGGATCAAAAGTTCGGCTTCGGTAACCGCCATCACTTCAGCGATGCTGACGCCCGGCGCGGTTTCCAACAGCTTGATCGTGCCGTTCTCAAAGCCCATGACCGCCATGTCAGTGACGACGAGGTCGACCGGGCGGGCCGATGTCAGCGGTAGACCACACCTGCGGACGATCTTCGATTTTCCTTTCGCGGCATGCTGCATGGCGACGATGACACGTCTGGCGCCCGAGACCAGATCCATTGCGCCGCCCATTCCGGGCACCATCTTGCCGGGAATCATCCAGTTGGCGAGGCGTCCTTCGGCATCGACCTGCAACCCGCCGAGCACCGTCACATCGACATGGCCGCCCCTGATCAGGGCGAACGACATCGAGCTGTCGAAGGTCGAAGCGCCAGGAAGTGCGCTGATCGGCCTGCCTCCGGCATCGGTCAGCAGAGGATGGGCCATTCCTTGTTCGGGGATCGGCCCGGTGCCGATCAAGCCGTTCTCCGACTGGAAAAAGACCTTGAGCTCCGGCGGCACGTAGTTCGCGACCAGCGTCGGAATGCCAATGCCGAGGTTGACGAGATTGCCGGGGCGAAGCTCGCGGGCGACACGTCGGGCGATGAGAGTTTGGGGATCCATGGCTTACCCGTTGGCGATGAGGTAGTCGACAAGCGGAGCTGGGGTCATGACGTGGTCGGGCGCGATCACCCCTACCGGAACGATATGGTCGGCGGTCACAATGACGGTGTCGGCCGCCATAGCCATGACCGGATTGAAATTGCGGGCGGTCAGCGCATAGGAGAGGTTGCCGAGATAGTCGGCCAGGAAGGCATGCACCAGCGCGAACTGGGAACGCAACGCCGTCTCCAGCAGAAATCGTTTGCCGTCGACATCGATCTGCTGCTTGCCTTCTTCGACGATCGTGCCGACGCCGGTTGGCGTCAGCACACCGCCGAGACCACAACCGCCGGCGCGGATGCGCTCCACCAGGGTGCCCTGCGGCACCAGATTGACGGCAACCTTTCCGGTCATCATCTGCTCCTGCACCTTCGGATTCATCCCGATATGGCTCGCCGTGAAGCTCGCAACCAGCGAGGCGTCGAACAGCTTTCCAATGCCGCGGCCGGGCACGACCGCATCATTGGCAACAATCGTGAGCTCGCTTTTCCTCTGCCGTACGAGTTCGTCAATCAGCCGCTCCGGTGTCCCCACGCCCATGAAGCCACCGACCATGACGGACGCGCCATTGGGAATCATCGCGACGGCTTCTTCGACGGAAACGGATTTCATGCTGGAAACTCCAGCCGGAGTGGGCGACCGGTTTTGCGTCCGTCGAAAATTTGAAATGACGGCGACGGCAAGCCTTGATTTGCATCAAGGGGAGCCGAACTCGAACCCAGGCTGACCTCCAACCGGCGTCGCCCGCCCAAGCGACAACGCCGCGCTATAAATCGAGTGCGGCGAGCTTCGGCCGGTCGAGCAATACGATCTGACGCTGGGATTGACCCAGAAAACCCAGAACGCCTTTGTGGTGAAGGATGGACAGCGCTCGGGAAACTGTCTCGAGCGTGAGCCCGAGATAATCCGCGATGTCACGGCGGCACATCGGCAGCGCGATAACGCCCGCGGCCGTCAGCCGGCGGTCCATTTCCAGCAGGAAGGCGGCCACCCGTTCGAGTGACGTCTTTCGTCCCAGCAGCAGCATATGATCTTCGGCGTGCCGCAGATTGCTCGCCGTCATGTTGAGGAGATCGTGGGCAATCGTGGCATCGTTTTCCGCAACGTGAGCGAGACTCACGCGCTTCACCAGCCGCACGGCCGTTTCGACAATCGCTTCGGCGGTAAACCGATGGGCGTCGCCGTTTTCAAAGCCAAACATATCGCCTGCCAGGTGGAATGCACCGATTTGGCGCCGTCCGTCGGAGAGAAGTTTGTAGCTGCGAACAGCGCCTTCGACGACCTGGTAGACGTACTCCGCGGGCTCCCCCTCGCCAAAAATCTCGGCGCTGCGATGATATTTGAATTCGCTTGGAGTGATCTCGGACTTTGACAGGCTGCCGAGTTGGCTGAGAAATCTCGCTCGATTGGCGAGACCTGCGTTAATGTTCACAAACATGGTTGCCTCCCGCTCGCTAAGCGAACCTGTTCGTATGCGTAAGTCTTACTTACCCAACCGGCGGGGCCGGCGGACTGTTCTTTTACGACAACGGCCACTCTCGGAACCATTGGCTCAAGGGCCATTGTTCCAATGGACAATGTACTTTGGTGCAAATCCCGATCGAGAAGACGCTTTCGCGCGTAGGTAATGCCGCAAGGCGCCCTGCGACGTTATGTAATGTTGCGTGCATATGATTTGTGACAAACACTCAAGGTGGTCTTTGTAAAGTCCAGTCCGGTGCGTTCGTCATGGTTCTCCGGGGACTGATTGTCGGGCTGTTTGTGTTGCTTGCTCCGACGGATTTGCCGGCGGCAGATGCGCGGTCGCGCTCGATCCTCGTGCTCGATCAGTCTGACATGCGGGGCTCTTTCAATCATCAGATCTTCGCAGCTTTTCAGGCGGAAGTGGGATCTCACTCGCGCTCAAATTTCACGGTCTATGCCGAAGACCTCGATCTGGAACGCTTCAGCGGTGAAGATTATGAATCTACCCTTCAGCAAATGCTGAGCGCAAAATATCGAGACAAGCCCGTTGAAGTTCTGGTGGTCATCGGTGAGTGCGCGTTGCGGGTCGTTCTGCGGTGGCGTGACGAGCTGTGGCCGGGAGTTCCAGTCGTTTTCACGATGGTCGACGACGCCGATTTCAGGCGCTTAAAGCCGCCGCCGGATGTGACGGGAAGCATCGTCGGCGTGAAGCTCGCCGATTCCATCATAGCGGCGCGTGCGGTCGTGCCGGATCTCGCAAGCGTCTATATCGTCGGCGACGCCTGGGACCGCCAGACCGTCTTCAAAAACTGGAGAGAGGACGTTGCTTCTGCCGCGAGCGATCTGCGCGTGGTTGAACTGATGGGCATTACCTTGGCTGAGTTGCGACAACGCGTTTCGGAGCTACCCGAGCGGAGCGCCATCATCTACACCTCTATGCATTCCGACGGCGAAGGCACCTCTCTCAGAGCAGGTGCTTCACTGTCGCGCATCGCCGAAAAGGCCAATCGGCCGATTGTGGTGGCGGCCGACACGCTTCTTTCGCCGGGTGGAATCGGCGGTTATGTACTCCTCCCAAGCCTAATCGGGGCGGAGGCCGGTCGCCTGGCGCTGCGGATTATCGGCGGGGAGAAGCCTGTCGATATCCCGCCGAAAGCGATTGAGGCGGTGGCGCCGATCTTCAATTGGGGGCAGATGGAGCGCTGGAACGTCGCCACATCCGACCTGCCGCCCCGAAGCGTAGTGTGGTTTCGCGACCAGCCACTATGGGAGAGATATCGTTGGCAGGGCTTGACGATCGCCGCGATCATCTTGATCCAGACCAGCTTGATTTCGATCCTCCTGCACGAACGGACGAAGCGAAGCAATGCCGAACTCGAAGCCCGTCAACGGTTGGCGGAGCTCGCGCATGTCGGCCGGCAAGCCACGGCCGGCGAATTGTCATCGTCGATCGCCCATGAACTCAATCAGCCGCTGGGAGCAATTCTGACCAACGCGGAGACGGCGGAACTGATCCTGGAGTCGCCTTCGCCCGATCTGACGGAGCTGAAGGATATCGTTGCCGACATCAGGCGCGATGACCAGCGCGCGAGCGAAGTCATTCACCGCATGCGGAGCTTCCTAAAACGAACGCCGTTCGAGCTCAAGAATGTCGATCTGAACGACATCATGCGGGAGGCATTTGATTTTCTTGCCACGCAAGCAGCATCCAGCAACGTCGCGCTTTACTTCAATGCGTTTCCTGAAGCGTTGCCGATCAAGGGCGATGCCGTGCAACTGCAGCAGGTGATCCTGAACCTGGTTGTCAATGGCATCGAGGCGATGTCGGCAATGCCAAATGGTCGCGCGGTCATCGGCCGCACCGAGTTGAACGGGGGAACGTCGGCCATTATTTCGATTTCCGACTTCGGCCCCGGTATTCCATTGAAAAAGCTTAACGAAATTTTTGATCCTTTTTTCACCACAAAAAATCAGGGCATGGGAATCGGACTGTCCATCGCGCGGACGATTATTCAGGCTCACAAGGGGCAGATATGGGCGGAGAACCAGGCTGAAGGAGGCGCGGTTTTCCGGCTGTCCCTGCCATTGGCGTTGCACTAGGGGAGAGTGCGTTGGTCGGCACGGTTCATGTCGTCGATGACGATGCGTCGTTTCGGACTGCCGTCGAGCGGTCTTTGAAGAAGGCTGGGTATTCCGTCGCGACCTATTCGTCTGCCCGGCAGTTTCTCGATCATCTGCCCGATGAAGGCGAGCCAGGCTGCCTGCTTCTCGACGTGCGGATTCCCGATTTGAATGGCCCCGAACTACAGGAGCGGTTAAGCAAGCTTGGCTCAACCTTGCCGATCGTGTTCCTTACCGGCTACGCCGACGTTCAAACAGCCGTGCAAGCGATCAAGGCGGGTGCCGAGGATTTCCTGACCAAGCCGGTATCGTCGCAACAATTGCTTCCCGCGGTCGAGCGGGCGATGGCACGTCGCGAGGTGTCGCGCGGACTGAAGCAAAAGCTTGGCGAATTGGGTGAACTGCTGGCCACTTTGACGCCGCGTGAACGCCAGGTATTCGAGCGCGTGGTCCAGGGCAAGATCAACAAGCAGATCGGCCGGGAGTTGGGCGCGACCGAGCGTACCATCAAGGCTCATCGCCATCAGGTGATGGAAAAGATGAAGGTGCGGAGCTTGGCCGAGCTGGTCTCGATTGCGGAGCGGATGCTGCGCGCGGACGAGAACAAGCCGGTATCCGGTTGATTCGTCTCCGTTGGATATTGTCCCTGGGGACAATTGGAAATGTTAGCGATGAGGCTCAATATGACATCAACACGACAAGGAACCCGACCGGTTAAGTCGAACCGGCCAGTGATAGAGTCCGTTTGCAATTTCGATGTGGCGGCATCGAACGCTCCCGCCGGTGGGAAGAACAGGACCAGCGCTTGCCGAAGCAAAGATTGGTTTATGTCGTCGACGACGACCCCAGCATGCTCAGGGGCGTAAAACGCTTGCTGCGAGAGTACGGCTATGAAAGCGTGCTGTTTTCCACCGCCGACGCTTTTCAAAGGCACAATGATTTCGACAGCGCGGTTTGCGTGATTCTCGATATCGATTTGAATGACACGTCGGGAATCGACGTGAGGCGCCGTTTGACGGCTGCCGGAATTTCGCTGCCCGTGATTTTTATTACCGGCAAGGACAGTCCTTCAACCCGGATGGCCGCGCTCGCCTCCGGGTGCCTCGCCTATCTCACCAAGCCGTTCTCTGCCGGATCGCTGATCGGGCCGATCGAGCGCGTGACCACCGGCGTGGCATAGTTCCGATCACTCATCGATCTCCTGCGCAAATGTTCGTGCCGGAGCGCCCCGGCGAACCGAGGCGAACTGGTCAAGCGGCAGCGTGGTGCTGACGCTCTGGACGCTGGAATCGACCACCTCCAACTGCAATTTCTGTCCCTGCTCGATGTCGCGGATCAACACTGCGTCGGCGACATCGGCGGCGATGCAGGTATTGGTCAGGCACCAGACATAGGGAACCGGGTACGGCTTGCCTTGGTCGACGGTGAGCTTGACGCCGGCCTTAAGATACATGCCGACAGGGACGAAGATCTGCAGCCGGGCTTTTTCCTCGCCTTCGCGCTCGATCAGGTCGACGCGGATCGCGGATTGGCCGGTGTCAAAATTGCCGGAGATGGTGGTGCGGCACACCTGCTTGGTGCCCGTCGTCTTGAAGCAGAATTTCTGCCAATCGCCATACTTGATCTGGCGCACTAAACTACGCTGCCCGCGTGATAGGATTTCTGGCGATGGCTTGTCGCTTGCGGACGGTGCAGCCTGTTGAGCGCAGGCCGCGCCCGGTGGCAGCAGAAGCCATGATGCCATGCATAGCGAGCTGAGGAGGAAGCCGTATCGTCGGATATGACTGTTGCTCATCACGCCTCCATCGCGCTGCTATTGATGCTCGTCGAGGAATTGGGTCACCAGAGGCGACCACTGTGGAATGGCGTCCGGTGAATCGATGAAGAAATGCCCTTCAGCGCCAAACGGCGGCATCAGATGATATTCGGCATTGCCGCCGGCGGCGGTGTAGGCCTGATGCATTCGCCTGGACAAATCCGGCCCGAAGTAGGTGTCGTTTTCGATATAGAACCACAGCATCGGCACCCGCGCCGTGCGACCGAACGAGGCGGCCGCCTCGACCAGCTTGTCCGGCGCGCAATTGTTGTTCGGCTTGCCGCCGACCCGGCCGCCGCGTCCGGCCGCAAAAGTGATGATCGCTTTGACCGAAGGAAGATTTTCGCTCGACAGCGCGATCGCGCCCCAGCCGCCTGCGGATTGGCCGATCACAATTGCACTGTCGGGCTTGGCCAGCTTCTGCTCGGTCATGTAATCGATGACCCATTTGTCGAGGACTGCGGCCGCGAGGCCCGCGTCCCGGAAGTTCGGATTGTCGCAGTTGCCGATCCTTGAGTAGAACACGCTGTAAATTCCGCGCTCCGGTACATCGAGCGCGGCGCCACCGTAGGAACCCATAGGCGCCACCACCAGGTAGCCGCGCCGCGCGAACCACAGCGCGGCATCGCGAAACTCCACCAGCGGGAAGAAGCTGCGCTCGCGCGCATCGAGCGAAACACCGTGATTCATCACGGCAAGCGGAAACGGTCCGCTGCCGGTCGGACGCGCCACATAAGCAATCGTCGGTTGAATGAGGGGCAGCGCCCAGATCTCCTCTTGTACCGACAGCGGGATCTGGTCGTTAGCGCCTCGGCACACAGCCGGTCCGGCGAGCGTTGCAAGAGCCGCGAGCGAGAGAAGCCTGAGGGACCAATGCATGCTGAACTCTTACGTCAAGGTTCCACGACGGCGAGAATGCGGTCGCACAGCATTTCCGGCAGAGCCGTATTGATCTGGATCAAGCAGTGTCGGCTGCCGCGCTCCCCAATTGTGCCCGGCCTTCCGTTTTGAACTGATCACCGGGTGGAAAATCGTGTCAGTGCAGCAAGCTGCCGCCGCTTCTTTTCCCCGTGACGAAACGCTGCAGATCGCAAGCCTGCTTGCCTTCATTGGCGGATATCTCGAGGCCTATACCTGGATTGTTCATCATGTCTTTGCCAATGCGCAGAGCGCCAACCTGGTATTTCTGTGGGTCTATATGACCGGCGGAGAATGGGAGAGGGCGGTACAGTATATCCCGCCGCTTCTCTTCTTTGTCGTCGGCGTGATCCTGGCCTGCTGGTTGCGTTGGGCGTTGCCGCAGCGAGCCGCGCGGATCAGCAACCTGATTGAAATCGCCTTCCTGTTCTTCGTTGCGATCGTGCACAATCGGCTTCCCGAGCTGGCCGGAACCCTCGGCCTTTCACTGGTTGCAGCATTTCAGATGGTCAGTTTTCCTCGGGTCGAGGGATGGAGCTACAACTCCGTGATGGTGACCAGCAATTTTCGTCAGGCCATCGAAGGCTTGTTCGCTGGGTTCACCGGAGGGGCCAAGTCAAGACCCTTTCGCCGGCCGTATGTGTTCGGGACGATGTGCGTCGCTTTCGGCTCGGGCGCGGCTGCCGGCGCCTTTGCGACGGAACTCAAGCGTGACTATAGCCTGGCTATTCCCGTGCTGCTGCTGGTGATCGTGCTGCTGCTTTGTGAGCAGAAACCGTTCCACGTCCGGGCGTAATCGCATTGGTTTGATTTAGATCAAGACTCACTTCGCCGTCGCTGCCGAGCCTGAGGCGGCGATAAGGGTTCAGCTTGGGAGACGGGCATGGCGCGAGAAGCACAGGAACGGCGGATCGATCGATTTTTCTCCGGCCCGGGCGCAAGGGCTGACGAATGGCGCGCTGTGGTGGAAGCGGCCAAGGCATGGTCGACAGGTGCGGGAGATCGCGCTGACTTCGAAGAACAGCTGTCCCAGCTCGCGATATCGGAAGAATATCATGCCTATCCTGGCCCGCGCCTGATGGCAGCACTGAAGGAGCGCTCGGCGGCCGGCGATGCTGCCGGTGCGCTGGCACTTGCCATGCGCATCACGCACGCGCTTCAGACGCGATCTTTCCGTCAGCACGCTGGCGATTGGGACGTGCATGCGGACGCCGACAGCGAAACGCCCGATTTATTGCCGCCGGGGTTTGGCGACACGGTCACGCGCAGACCGTATTTTGAAACCCTGATCGTCACCGGTGTTCCCGCCACCAACTGGTCAAGCCTGAACGCGGAGTGGCGGAAGCTGCGCCGTCCGCTCGACGCCTTCGTTTACGAAACCGTATTCACCGGCAGTTTCGAGGATGCGTTCTGCGCCGCCATGCTCAATCCCGATATCGCGGCCGTCGTCGTCAACGAAGGATTCGCGCAACGTTCGCGGCATGACGCGCCTGTGCTGCGTTCGCTGATGGCGTCGGCGGACCAGCGTGAAACTTCGGATTCTGCGCTAGCGCTCGCCAAGACGCTGAAACGGATACGTCCTGAACTCGACATCTACATGATCTCGAACCGGAACGTGGAGCAACTCGCCGGCAATCCCGAGGCCGATGCCGTCCGTCGTATCTTCTACTCGGTGGAAGAGCTGCTTGAGCTGCATCTGGCCATCCTGGAAGGCGTGCAGGACCGGTACGAGACGCCGTTCTTTGACAATCTGAAAAAATACGCCCAGCGCCCGATCGGAACATTCCATGCATTGCCGATCGCACGCGGAAAATCCGTCTTCAGGTCGGATTGGATCCGCGACATGGGTGAATTCTATGGCCCGAACTTGTTCCTCGCGGAAAGCAGCGCCACCACGGGCGGCCTCGACAGCCTTCTTGAGCCGACCGGCAACATCATGAGAGCCCAACAAAAGGCCGCTCGCGCTTTCGGCGCCGACAAGGTTTTTTTCGTCACCAACGGCACCTCGACCTCAAACAAGATGGCCGTGCAGGCACTGCTGTCGCCGGGCGATATCGTGATTGTCGACCGCAACTGCCACAAGTCGCATCACTACGGCATGGTACTGTCCGGAGCCCAGCCGCTTTATGTCGAAGCCTTCCCGATGACGGAGTATTCGATGTACGGCGCCGTGCCACTGAAAACTATCAAGCGGGCGCTGTTGAATCTAAAGGCCGACCACCGGCTGCACCGGGTGAAGATGGTTGACCTCACCAACTGCACCTTTGACGGCCACATCTACAACACCCGCCAGGTGATGGAGGAGTGCCTCGCGATCAAGCCGGACCTGATCTTCCTTTGGGACGAGGCATGGTTCGGTTTTGCCCGCTTTTCGCCGTTCCTGCGCCCGCGCACGGCGATGGGTGCCGCGGACGATATCGGTGCGTGGATGCATGATCCCAAGTCGATCGAGATTTACGAGAAGCATCGTGCAGCCTTGGGCGACGATCCGTCCGACGAGACCCTACTGAATACGAGGTTGCTGCCTGACCCGCGGCAGATCAGGCTACGTGTCTACCAGACCAACTCCACGCACAAATCGATGTCGGCGATCCGGCAAGGCTCCATGCTGTTTGTCAAGGACGTGGATTTCCACACCGTGGAAGCGCAATTCAAGGAGGCCGTGTTCACCCACGCCTCGACCAGCCCGAACCAGCAACTGATCGCGAGCCTTGACGTCGCGCGGCGGCAGATGGAACTGGAAGGCTACGGCCTGGTCGCTAACGCCATTGAGATCGCC
>DATHPL010000443.1:0-2933 GCA_035483915.1 Bradyrhizobium sp. | reverse complement strand
CTGATCCAGGACCAGAAGAACGAGAACAAAAGCGGCATTCCGTTGCTGGATGATCTTCAGGGCATAGGCAATGCGTTCTCTAATCAAGACAATACGAAGATGCGCACCGAGTTGATCATCTTCATCCGCCCCCAGATCATTCGAAACAGCACGGATGCGCATACGATTGCCGAAGAACTTCGCTCCAAGCTGCGCGGCACCGTTAGTGCGAGCTCCCCCAATGAAACGAACACTCACTAATCTGCTGCCTGCGCTCGCGCTGGTTTTGGCCTGCGTCATGGGCTCGGACGGTTTCGCCGGCGAGACTATTCGCTATCGAGGCGATGGAGAGCCGGTCGTGCTGGCGCGCGGCAATACCCGTGCGCTGGGACGCCTCGGTTTCCGGTACGAAAACGGCCTCGGCGTGCCGCAAAACTACATCGCAGCCGCTGATCTCTATCGGCGCGCGGCAGAGCAAGGCGACGTTTTCGCCCAATGCAGGCTTGGCTTGAGCTACGACAAGGGCCACGGCGTGCGGCAGGATTTCATTCTTGCCTACAAATGGCTCGATCTTGCGGCAGCGAAGGCGCCGCGGCGCGAACATGACTTCTATTTGAGGCTTCGTGATGCGGTCGCCTCGAAGATGTCGCTGGCTCAGGTATCCGAAGGCCAGAGGCTGGCTTTGATGTGGGCCGGCAACTGGGCCTCGGAGCACTACTGAAGCACTACTGGGCGTCGGAGCACTACTGAAGCGCTGCCGACGCGCCGCTAGTGATCGGCGCCCGGCCCGTCGATGGTCTCGACGAATCCCGCCCGCAATTCCGCATTTGCCGTCCGCATGTCGACGCCGCCGACCCAGCGCCCGACGACGAGCGTCGCGATGATGTTGGAAGTCAGGTTGGTCGCGGCGCGGATCTGCGCCATGAAGCGGTCCGCCCCAAGCAACAGCGCGATGCCGGCGACCGGAACCGCATCGACCACCGGAAGCGTCGCCGCAAGCGCGATGAAGCCTCCGCCGGTCACGCCGGCCGCGCCCTTGGAGGTGAACAGCATCACGAACAACACGCTGAGCTGGTGCCAGATCGTCAGGTGAACGTTAAAGGCGTGCGCCAGAAACAGCACCGACATCGTCATGTAAATGGCGGTGCCATCCATGTTCAGGGAAAACCCGCCGGGCATCACCAGCCCCACGACTTCCTTCTTTACGCCGAGCTTTTCCAGTTTCTGCATCGAGCGCGGCATCATGGTCTCGGCCGAGGTTGCCGCGAACACGAACAGGATTTCGTCCTTGAAGTAATTCAGCACGCGGCCGATGCCGAAGCCCGAGAGCCTGAGAAAGCCGCCAAGCACGATCAGCACGAACAGGATGCTGACGATGTAGACCGAGGCGACAAGCTGTCCGAGGTCGAGCAAGGTCCGCAGGCCGTATTTGCCGACGGTGAAAGCCATGGCGCAGAGAGCCGCGATCGGCGCGCAATACATGATGATCCGCACCATGCCGAATAACGCTGCGGCCGCCGCCTCAAGAAAGACCACGACCGGCTTGCCGCGGTCTTGGGCCATGCTCAGGCCCAGTCCAAGCAACACCGCAACGAACAGAACCGGCATGATGTCGCCCTTGACGAACGGTTCGACAAAGGAAGATGGGACGATCGAGAGCAGAAAATCCGCTAGACCAACGCTTTTGGCACCATTGGCGTAAGCTTCGACGGATTTTGGATCAAACGCGGCCGGGTCGGCGTTCAGTCCTCTTCCGACTTGCCAGACATTGCCGACCATCATCCCGATGATGAGCGCCAGGGTCGACGCCACCTCGAAATAGATCAGCGCCTTGGCCCCGACATTGGCGACGTGGCGAATGTCGCGCATCTTGGCGATTCCGAGCGCGATCGTGGTGAAGATGATCGGACACACCACGACCTTGATCGCCTTCACAAAGGCATCGCCAAAAGGCTTGAGGTTTACGGAGAAGTCCGGAACGACGTAGCCCAGCCCGGCGCCGAGCACGACCGCGGCGAGCACCTGCACATAAAGCTTGCGATAAAACGGTAGATTCAGGGACGGGATGTTAGTGTTCGCCGGCACACGGACTGCGGTCTCGGGCGATTGGTGATCGACTTCTAACGCTGACATCTACTGCTCCCCGAACACCCCGGCAGAAGACGGCCTCGGCCTATCCGGCCGCGCCGTCACCCCCTCCCCTTAATTCCCGTCCGAGCTATTCCGCGGCCACGCGATTGAGGGCGGCGTGACCATGGGTCTTGACCACGACCTTGATCGCATCCTCGATCCGTTCGCGGGCATATTTCAGCGCGGTCGGCAGATCCTCAAGCGCGAAGGTATGCGTATGCACCTTGGTCGCGTCAAAGCGCTTCTGCGCCATGAATGCCTCGGCGCGGTGCGTCGCGCTCTTGCCTTCGCCGCGGATGCCATAAACGTAGATGTTGTTACGCACGATATAGGCGATATCGACCTCGGCGGGTTTGCCCGGAAATGCCGCCAGACAGATGCGGCCGCCGCGGTTGACCATGCGCGCGGCTTCATTGACGGCCTCCGGCGCGCCGGAGCACTCAACGACGTAGTCGACACCCTTGCCGCCGTTCAGCTTGCGCACGGCCGCGACCGGGTCTTCGTTCTTGGCGTTGACGACGTAGTCGGCGCCGAGCTCGCGCCCGATCTGAAGGCGGTTGTCGCGCGTGCCGGTCAGGATCACCGGACTTGCGCCAAGCGCCTTGGCAACCGCCACGCCGAGCAATCCGATCGGACCGGGACCCGTCACCACGACGCTCTCACCGGCGACAAGCCCGCCCAGTTCGGTCAGCCCATACATCGCGGTGCCGGCCGTGACCACCAGCGTTGCCTCCTCGTCCGACATCTCGTCGGAGATCGCGACCAGCGTGTTGATGCTGTTGACGGCGTATTCGGCAAATCCGCCGTCGGTCGTAAAGCCGTTG
>DATHPL010000442.1:0-6524 GCA_035483915.1 Bradyrhizobium sp. | reverse complement strand
ACCTCGCGCATCGCCGCATCGACGTCGGCTTCCGTCAGCGCGCCGCGCCGCGTCAGCCGATCGAGAATACCACCCAGCTTTTCCGACAGATTGTCGAACAATGCCGCTGCTCCAAACATGTTTGCGCCCGAGGGCGCATCGCGCTGTCGGGCGTTGGCCTCCGGTCCCCAGGGCCGGTCGGCGGGTCGAAAAGATCAATCTTTCCGATGAATTGCGGCGGTTTAAACGCCTCCAGGCGCGAAAAGTCAAGGAAAGTCACGCAGCCGAATGGCGGTTTCGTGAACCAGGCGGCGTTGCTTGCCCCTTGCACGGTCGCCCCTTTTTGCTGCCAATCCCCTTATGCATGGTTCCCGCAAACGACCGGTCTCGGATCACTTCGATGGCCGGGTTTTCTTTGATCCCGACGGTGTACCGCCGAAATCGCTTCGCGAGGTCCTGCGCTGGCAATTCGGTGGCGCTCGGAAGCGCGCAGTATGGCCGGAATGGGCGCCAAGTCCTTTCGCCGATACCCCGCCCGCGCGCGTCGAAGGGAACAAGGCTCGGGTTAGCTTCGTCGGGCACGCCAGCTGGATGATCCAGACTGCGGGCCTCAATATTCTGGTCGATCCCGTCTGGTCGGAACGCGCCTCGCCTTTTGCCTTTGCGGGGCCGAAACGTCACAACGATCCCGGTATCGCCTTCGACGCCCTGCCGAAGATCGATGTCGTGCTGGTTTCGCACGGCCATTACGATCACCTCGATATCGCGACGCTCTCCAAGCTGGCGGCAAAATTCTCGCCGCGCGTGATCACGCCGCTCGGCAACGACCTGACGATGACCCGCGCCGATGCCAACATTCGTGTCGAAGCGCTCGATTGGCATCAACGCGTCGAACTCGGCACCGGCGCCGCGGTGACGCTGGTGCCAACCCGGCACTGGTCGGCGCGCGGGCTGTTCGATCGCAATCAATCCCTGTGGGCGAGCTTTGTGCTGGAAACACCGGCAGGGAAAATTTATGCCGTCGGCGATTCCGGCTACGGCGAAGGCGGGCATTTCCGCGACGTCGGACGCGTGCACGGGCCCTTGCGGCTGGCGTTGTTGCCGATCGGCGCCTATGAGCCGCGCTGGTTCATGAAGGACCAGCACATGAATCCTTTTGACGCGGTGAAGGCGCTCGCGGATTGCGGCGCGGCGCAGGCGCTCGCCCATCATCACGGCACGTTCCAGCTCACGGACGAGGCGATCGACGCGCCTGCGGTCGCGCTGGCCGAGGCGTTGGACGAAGCGAAGATCCCGCGCGAGCGGTTTGTCGCGCTCAAGCCGGGGCAGGTGGTGGAGATTTAGCCGTCATTGCGAGGAGCGTTAGCGACGAAGCAATCCAGCGTTTGAAATTTCTGGATTGCTTCGCTTCGCTCGCAATGACGGTAAGTTACGGTGTCTGCTTGATCGCCCAGGTCATGCCGACCGTAATCGACAGCGTCTCTTCGCCTTGCGCGATCGGAACCGCAGCCATCGGTGCGGCCATTTTCCCCGCGCGGAACAGCGGTTGCACCGCGCCGCCCTCGGAAATGCTGATGGGCGCGCCGAGCGTGACGCCGGCGGCCTTGGCGTAGATCTCCGCCTTGCGACGGGCATCGGCGACCGCCTGCTCGCGCGCGTCGTCGAGCAGTTTCGAGGCCTGCGACACCATGAAATTGATGCCGCCGATATCGTTGGCGCCGGCCGAGACCAGCGTGTCGATCACACCAGCCACTTTCGTGACATCGCGCAGGCGGATCGTGACCCGGTTGCTGGCGCGGTAGCCGATGATCGTGGAAGGTGCGCCCTGTTTGGGGATCGAATTCTCCGCCTGCAATGACAGCCGCGAAGTCTGAAAATCCTTTTCGTCGATGCCGGCGCCTTTCAGCGCCAGCAGCACCTTGCCCATCGCGGCATTGTTGGCGTCCGACGCCTCGCGGGCCGTCTTGGCCTCGGAAGTCACGCCGGCATCGATTTGCGCCAGATCAGGCGGCACCGAAACGTGGGCCTCGCCGGTGACGGAAATCAAGGCGGGCGGTTGATCCGTCTCGGCATAGGCGGGCGCGGCAACGGCCAAGCCGGCAAGAAGGAAAGCGTGAAGGAAAATACGCTTTCGCATGACGCTCACTTCAGCGGCACATAGACATTGATCACCAGCTTGTCCTCCTCGGTTTTCAGAGGGTCGGTGATGTACTCCTCGATGAAGGTGTCTTTGGCCTCGAGCTTCTTGTCGTCGAGGTGGTTGGTGATGGCCTCGTAGGTGTTATCCATATTCTCATACGAGCCGCGGTGGACGAATTTGAGTGCCTTGCCGTCGGGCGACTTGGCGACACTGATGGTCTTGGGGAGGTTTTTCGGTTCCTGCTCGACCGGTATTTCCGCCAGATAGCTGAAACCGGTGTCGTCGGTGGAGGTGTAGACGATCATCGAATTGCCGGCGGCCTTGCCGCCGTCTTTCTCGATCGCGGCCGAAAGCGTCTTCAACGACGCGAGCAGCGTCTCGAATGCGGTGTCCCAGTTTGCCGTACCCTTGGTGGCGATGACGGTTTTCTGGGTCAGCGTAATTTGCTCGCCAAAGGGGTCGGCGGCCTGAACCGGGGCGGGAGCCGGCGCCTTTGGCGCGGTCGACGGCAGATCTCCGGGAGATTTGGTTTCGGCGGGCGGCGGAGCCGGGGTTGCGGAAGGCGCAGGGGTGGGAGGCGTGGGGGCCTGCGCGCGGGCGGCTGGGAGTGCACCGGCAATCACGGGGAGCAAGGCGAACAGGGCAATGCGGAAAAAGCGAGGGCAGTTCATCAGGGTCTTCTCCATGGCCTTGTTCGGTCGGCATTTGCGGATTCTCGCTATCTAACATGCCGGCGCGCCGTTCGTCCCATGTCAGATATTTACGGATATTTCATGGGCCCCCTCGCCGGGTGAGGACCACCGACACAGATAAACCACCATCTAGCTAAGCCGCCCGCATTGGCCATATAAAGCTGGCCTAACGGATAGGGTCGATGAGCGCGCTCGCCAACCACAGCTATGTCAAAATGAACGGGGTCGGCAACGAGATCGTCGTGGTCGATTTGCGCGACCGGCCGGGCGCCGTCACCGCCGATGACGCACGTGCAGTCGCTTCGCCCAAGGGGGTGCCCTACGACCAGCTGATGGTGCTGCAACCGCCGCGGTTCTCAGGCACGGAGGCTTTTATCCGTATCTATAACAATGACGGCTCGGAAGCGGGCGCCTGCGGCAACGGCATGCGCTGCGTGGCGCGCCGCGTGTTCGAGGCCTCGGGCCAAAACACCGCCACCTTCGAGACCAGCGCCGGGCTATTGAATTGCTGGCAGGGACCGTCGGCCGATCTCTACACGGTGGATATGGGAGCGCCGAAGTTCGGCTGGCGGGATGTTCCGCTCGCCGAGGAGTTTCGCGATACGCGCGGCATCGAACTGCAAATCGGCCCGATCGATGCGCCGATCCTGCATACGCCCTCCGTCGTCAGCATGGGCAATCCGCATGCAATTTTCTGGGTCGACGACGTCGATGCCTACGACCTCGACCGCTTCGGCCCGCTGCTTGAAAACCATCCGATCTTTCCCGAACGCGCCAACATCACGCTCGCCCATATCGTCGATCGCGACCACATCACGATCCGCACCTGGGAGCGGGGCGCGGGACTGACCAAGGCCTGCGGATCGGCGGCCTGCGCCACGGCGGTCGCGGCCGCACGGTTGAAGCGCACCAACCGCACCGTAGAGATCACGCTGCCGGGCGGCGACCTCACCATCGAATGGCGCGACCGTGACGATCACGTCCTGATGACGGGCCCGGCGGCCTTCGAATATGAGGGCCAGTTCGATCCGGCGCTGTTTGCCCCAATCACATGAGCGTCGAGGTCATCACTTTCGGTTGCCGCCTCAATGCTTTCGAATCCGAGGCGGTGCGGCTCGAGGCCGAGCGCGCCGGACTTGCCGATACAATCGTCATCAATAGCTGTGCCGTCACCAACGAGGCGGTGGCGCAGGCGCGTCAATCGATCCGCCGGCTGAAGCGCGAACGTCCCTCGGCGCGCATCGTCGTCACCGGCTGCGCGGCGCAGACCCAAGCGCAGATGTTTGCCGACATGGCGGAAGTCGATCGGGTCGTCGGCAATGACGACAAGATGCGGAGTAACGCGTGGCTGAACGCACGCTCGGCGCTGGATGGCGCGCGCAGAGTTAATATTGCAGCACGCGACAAGATCGCGGTCAGCGATATCATGACGGTCCGTCAGATGGCGCCGCCTCGTTTGGACGCGTTGCAGAAGGGCCTGCCGCGCGCCTTTGTTCAGGTGCAGAACGGCTGCGATCACCGCTGCACCTTCTGCATCATTCCGTTCGGCCGCGGCAATTCACGCTCGGTGCCGGTGGAGGCCGCGATCGCGCAGGTCCGCGCGCTGGTCGAGCGCGGTCATCCCGAGATCGTGCTGACTGGCGTCGATTTGACGAGCTATGGCGCCGATCTCGAAGGCGCGCCGAAACTGGGTCAGCTGACCCGGCGGATCCTGCGGGAAGTGCCGGAATTGAAACGCTTGCGGATTTCTTCCGTCGATTCGATCGAGGTCGATCACGATCTCCTGGATGTGATCGCGGGCGAGGAGCGGCTGATGCCGCATCTGCATTTGTCGCTGCAGTCCGGCGATGATCTGATCCTGAAGCGGATGAAGCGCCGTCATTCCCGGCAACAGGCGGTTGATTTCTGCGTCGACGTGCGGCGCTTGCGGCCCGATATCGCGTTCGGCGCGGACGTCATCGCGGGCTTTCCGACCGAGACCGAAGATATGTTCGCGCGTTCGCTCGACCTCGTGGACGAATGTGGTCTGAGCTTCCTTCACGTCTTTCCCTATTCGCCACGCCCGGGCACACCGGCCTCGCGCATGCCGCAGGTCGAAGGCAGCCTGATAAAGGAGCGTGCCAAACGTTTGCGGGCTGCGGGTGATGCTGCGTTGCGGCGGCGGCTTCAATTGGAAATCGGCAAGACGCGAGAGGTCCTGATCGAAAGCGGCACGCAGGGGCGCACCGAGCACTTCCTGCCCGTCGCGATCAGCAGCGAGACGGCGCGCACGGTGCGGCGATTGACGATTGCGGGCCACGATGGCACGCGTCTAACCATATAATGCGTTCCGCGCTCTTAAGTCTCTCCCGCGAAAATTCGCAATTGTGTTCTCGCCATCAGGCGATATCCTTTCGCTCCAAGGGAGCAAACGGCCGCAAAAATCATGTGACGGGCGTCTCCCAACAAAAATGCCGGACAACGGCTTTCAGCAATGACCGGGGGAAACTCATCATGACGTCAGGCGATAGCGAGAGGATTTCGCGCCAGTCGAAAATCGCGGCGGCGAGCGGCTGGATCGGATCGGCGCTCGAATACTACGACTTCTTCATCTATGCGACCGCAGCGTCACTTGTGTTTCCGCAGGTGTTTTTCCCCTCGCAGAATCCGACAGTTGCAATCGTTGCCTCGCTGGCGACCTACGGCGTCGGCTACGTTGCCCGGCCGATCGGCGCCTTCGTGCTCGGTCACTATGGTGATACGCATGGGCGGAAAAGCGTTCTGGTGCTCTGCCTGTTCTTGATGGGCTGCTCGACGGTGCTCGTCGGCCTGCTTCCGACGTATCAGCACATCGGAATATGGGCGCCGGTCCTTCTTGTCGCGCTGCGGCTGATGCAGGGTTTCGCGGTCGCGGGTGAAATTTCAGGCGCAAGTTCGATGGTGCTCGAGCATGCGCCTTTCGGACGACGGGGATTCTTTGCAAGCTTTGCGTTGCAGGGCGTTCAGACCGGGCAAATTCTCGCCGCCGCCGTTTTCCTCCCCATCGCCGCTTACATGCCAAAGGAAGATTTCAACGCCTGGGGATGGCGCATCCCGTTCTTGTTGAGCTTCCTCGTGCTCATCGTTGCTTATCTCATCCGGCGGGAAGTGGAGGAGTCGCCGGCCTTTGCCAAAGAAAGCCAGCAGGGCGCAGTGCCGAGGGCGCCCGTCGTTCAGGCTTTCAAAACCAGCTGGGCCGACATGTTGCGCGTGATCTTCATGGCGCTGATGAACACCATTCCTGTCGTGGCGACGATCTTTGGCGCGGCTTACGCCGTGCAGCCCGCTTACGGAATCGGCTTCAAGCCGGATGTCTATCTCTGGATTCCCGTGCTCGGCAATATTGCCGCCGTGCTTGTAATCCCGCTGGTCGGCAATTTGTCCGACAAGATCGGCAGACGACCGCCGATGATCGCCGGCGCGCTGGGTTCCGGCCTGCTCGCTTTTGCCTATCTTTATGCAATCAGCATCAAGAACGTTCCGATGGCGATTGCGCTTTCCATTCTGATGTGGGGCATCGTCTATCAGGGCTACAATGCCGTGTTTCCGAGCTTCTATCCCGAGCTGTTCCAGACCCGGTACCGCGTCTCGGCGATGGCAATCGCACAGAACATCGGCACCATGATTACGGCGCTGCTGCCGGCGCTTTTTGCTACCGTCGCGCCTCCGGGATCAAGCGATGTCTGGTTCACGGT
>DATHPL010000441.1:0-1640 GCA_035483915.1 Bradyrhizobium sp. | reverse complement strand
GGCGTGGTGGAGGTGGTGTCGTCGCTCGAGCGCGACGGGCGGCCGGTGTTTCGCGATCTGCGCTGGGGCGTCTATGTCGTATTGGAAGCGCCGAACGACTATGCAGCCGACTGCTTCAAGCAATATGGGCTGAAGACCGATGCCAGCGGCCGTTACGCCGCAATGTACAAGCCGTATCACCTGATCGGGCTCGAACTGAACATTTCGGTCCTGTCGGCGGCGTTGCGACATGAGCCGACCGGGCAGCCGCACGGATTCCGCGGCGACGTCGCCTCCGTCGCCAAACGGGACTTGCGTGCCGGCGAAATGCTGGATGGCGAAGGCGGCTATACGGTGTGGGGCAAGCTGATGCCGACATCTGCAAGCCTTGCGGCCGGGGCCTTGCCGATCGGGTTGGCGCATCGCCTGAAGCTGAAGCACGACGTCGCCCATGGAGCGGTGGTGCGCTGGGACGACGTCGCGTACGACGCAGAGGATGAGACGATCAGGACGCGCCGCGCGATGGAAGAGAGATTTGGCGGCGGGCAGTAATCACCGTTTTTCGTCGTCCCGGGCAAGCGAGCAAAGCGAGCGCCGACCCGGGACCCATAACCACAAGCAGATATTGTTGCGACGAGTATCCTCTCGCAGTTCGCATGACCGATAGATCACGCGGTATGGGTCCCGGCTCGCGCTTTCGCTTGGCCGGGACGACAACGCATACTTAGTTCTGGTCGTCGCCCATGATGGCGGCGAGCTTGTCGAAATTCTTCACAACAAGGTCGATGTTGCCCTTGTTCTCGATGGTCGGCTCTGGCGCCTTCAAGGCCTGGTTGAGGTCGTCCAGGGCTTCCTTCTTGTCCTTGGCGGACATCTTCTTGTCGGCCTGCACCTGCGCGATCTGAGCCTTGATGACGGCGGCGCCGCCGACATACTTCTTGGTGGCCGGATCGATGCCGCTCATCACAAGGCCGATATTGTCGACGACGGTGTTGTAGTCGTCGTAGCCGGCAAAGCCGTACTTCTTTGCGGTCGCTTCGAGTTGCGCGGCGAGCTTGGAATCCGGCTTGCCGCTTTCCGGCATCTTCTCGGAAAGCGCGTCCATGTCCTTGGCTGCGGCGATCACGCTATCGATCTGCTTGTCGGTCAGCGCGATCTGCTTCACCGCCGGCGGCTGGCCGACGGGCGGCGCGGCCTGGGCAGGGGCCATCTTCTGCGTGCCCTGCGCCAGGGCGCTATCGGTGGACAGGACCGCCATGGAGGCGGAGAGACAGACGATGCCTAACGTGATGGCAACGGGACGAATGAACTCACGCATGTGCAGCTCCTAGGGCTTGGTGGGATACTTTGAATTCGACGGCGGAACTCAAGTAAGGCGCGTGAAATGAACGAGCCGTGAACCCCGCATTTATCGGGCAATCATGACAGAAATGCACGCCAAGCGAGCGGCCCAAACAGCAAAACGCCGCTCTCCCGGAGGAAAGCGGCGTTCTGTTTGATCGTGACAGTAAAGAGGAATTCCTTGTCCTTGGCAGGTCTGGCAGCGACCTACTCTCCCAGGGCTTAAGCCATAGTACCATTGGCGCTGAGGAGTTTAACGGCCGAGTTCGGGATGGGATCGGGTTCAAGCTCCTCGCTAGAACCACCAGACCGGCGAAGGA
>DATHPL010000440.1:0-4461 GCA_035483915.1 Bradyrhizobium sp. | reverse complement strand
CTCTTGCTGGTGCGGTCAGCCGGCGATTTAGCGATGACGCACTGGCCGCCCGGCTCCGAGGTCGGCATATCGATCGACACCGAGGGCTGCACGGTGTTTCCATTGTTATAGTGGAGCACCTCTGGATCAATCGCCCTGCTGGTTGTAGGCGGTCTCCCAGAACAGGTCCTTCCAGTCGCCGACCTTTGATTTCATGGTGCCGATGCGGTTGAGAAATGCGGCGAAATAGGCGATGCGATGCGGCTGCGAGGTGAACTCGAAACCGGGATCATCAAGAAGAGCGCGTAATTCGTCGATACTCTCGGACGCATTCTGGGCCTTCTTCCAGAGCACGGCGGCAGCATCCTTGTCCGCGTTGCACATTTTGATCGAGGTCTCCAGCGCATTGCCGACGGCCTTGAACAGAGTCGGGTTCTTATCCCTCGTCTGCTTCGTAGCAAGCAAACTGACTTGCGTCAGCGGACCGCCGAACACCTCGCGGCTGTCGGCAACGACATGCGCGCCCGGTAACTTCAGGCCGCGGTCGGTGAAGGGCTGCACCGCAATATGCGCGGTCACGGTTGCCGAGCCGTAGCCTGCCGACAGTGCTGCGACCGCATCCGCGTGGCCGAGCCCGACCGTCAGATGGTCGAGGCGATGCGGGTCGTTCCATAATTTCTCCGCCGCCATTTCCAGCATCATCGCATTGAAGGAGATGCGGACCGACGGCACCGCGATGCGGTCCTTCTCGGTGAAATCGGCAATCGTCTTGACGTTCGGGTTGATGGTGTAAAGCACCATGGCGCCGTTCGACATGGTGCCGACGGCCCTGACCTCGTTGGGGGTGCCATGGGTCTTGTCCCAGAGCGTCAGCAGCGAGGGCAGCGCGGCGGCTCCATACTGAGCCGAACCCGACAACAAGGCATCCGTGATCGCCGCCGGACCGCTCAATGCTCTCGCGGTGGCCTCGACCTTGCCGAGACCGAGCTTGGTGGCCTCCTGCTGAAGCACGCCGCCGGTGACCATCATGTCCACGGGCAGATACATCAAGCCGCGCTGCTGGACGATGGTGACCGCGAGTGGCGTTTGCGCGGCAACGATCGCGGGCGCGGCGAGAAGGCTTGCGCCGCCCGCAAGTGTGGCGACGGCAGCCCGCCGACTCAAAAGCCGGTCACCCATGTTCTCAGGCATCTTGACCTCCCGATCCGGTCACGGCTCTTATCGCTGGCCGCCGACAAGCTTTGACCCATGATAGTGAGCGTTAGGCGTATCAACAACAGACAGCGCGGGGAAACTGCGCGTCGGCCGGAGGGCAAGATGAAAATTCAACAGATCAAGATCAACTTCGTCCGTCTGCCGCTGGAAGAGCCGCTGGTCGGCGCACCCTACATGCCCGGAATGCTGCGCGAATTCTTCACGGTGCAGGTGCATACCGACCAGGGCGTCGAGGGCATCGGCATCACCACCTTCGGCGGCAAACTGGTGCGTTCGCTGGGGGCCGCGATCGAGGATTTTGGCGAGTTGATCAAGGGCGACGACCCGCTCCGCATCGAACAAGTGTCAGCCAAGCTGCGCGCCGCGTCGGCCTCATGCGGTTCCGGCATCGCCATGCTGGCGATCTCGGCGATCGATACGGCGTTGTGGGATATTCGCGGCAAGGCGTTCGGCGTTCCGCTCGCGCGGCTGTTGGGCGGCTTGCGCGACAAGGTGCCGGCCTATGCCAGCGGGGCGCTGACGCGCACGACGCCAAACGACAAGTTGCAACGCGCTGCGTCGGCGCTGGTCGAGAAGGGTTATCGGCAGATCAAGACCCAAATGGCGGTGGAAGGGTTCACGCCCATCCAGGAAATCGAACGCATTCGCCTGATCCGTGACGCGGTCGGCCCGGATGTCAATTTGATGGTCGATATCAACCAGCGCTGGAGCGTCGCCGAAGCGATTTCGATCGGCCATCGCGTCGAGGAACTGGGCCTCGGCTGGTTCGAGGATCCGACGACCTGCGACGACCATCAGGGGCATGCGAAGATCGCCGATGCGTTGACGACGCCGATCTGCGCCGGCGAATATCTCTGGGGTATCGAGCCGCACCGGCAGGCGATGTCACACCACGCCGTCGACATCACCATGATCGATTTGCTGCGGGTCGGCGGCGTCACGCAATGGATGAAGGTGGCCGGCATGGCGGAGGCCTTCAACAAGCCCGTGGCCAGTCATCTGCTTCCCGAGATCCACGTGCATCTGGTCGCCGCCATCCCGAACGGGCTGGTCGTCGAATACATGCCGTGGACCTGGCGCCTGTTCGACAATCCGCCGATGCCGGTCAATGGCGAGATCACTGTCCCGACCGGCGCAGGGCTCGGGCTGAAATTCGCGCCCGATCTGTTCGAGAAATACGGCGTCCGCTAGCGCGCGGTCAAACAGCCCGGGCTACCGGATGCAACTCGTCGACCAGCACGCGCATGTTTTCGCTGTAGTCGACGGGCGCCACAACGAGATGCACGCCGCCTGCTGTGAAAGCAGCTTCCAGCATCGTCGAGAGTTCCGAGACCTTGCCGACGCGGGAACCCTTGGCGCCGTATGATTTCGCATAGGCGACGAAATCAGGATTACCGAAGTCGAGGCCGAAGTTGGAAAATCCGTCGACCTCCTGTTTCCATCGGATCATACCGTAAGCGTGATCCTCCAAAACCAGCACGACGAGGTTCAGCTTGAGCCGCACGGCCGTCTCAAGCTCCTGCGAATTCATCATGAAGCCGCCGTCGCCGCAGACGGCCAGCACGCGTTTGTCCGGATGGATCAGCGACGCCGCGATCGCCGAAGGAAGACCCGCTCCCATGGTCGCCAGCGCGTTGTCGAGCAGCAGCGTATTGGCGACGCTGGTGCGATAATTGCGGGCGAACCAGATCTTGTACATGCCGTTGTCGAGGGCAACGATGCCATCCGACGGGATGACCTGACGGACGTCGTGCACGATGCGCTGAGGCGTCAGCGGAAATCGATCCTCCGTCGAACGCTCGGCGAGGCGGGCAAGAATCCCCTCCCGCAGGCCCAGCAATGCCGAGGCGTTGGGAAGTTTGCCTTCGAGGCGATCGGCCAAGCCAGCAAGGCTGGCGCCAACGTCTCCGACGATCTCCGCTTGCGGGAAGTATACCTGCTCGACCGTCGCCGGCGTGGCACCGACATGGATGACCTGCGGTCCATTATGGCCCATCAGAAAAGGAGGCTTCTCGACGGTGTCATGGCCGATCGAAATAATCAGGTCGGCCTGGTCGATGGCCTCGTGAACCCAATCCCGCTCCGACAACGCGGCGGTGCCCATATAGAGATTGGAGCCCGCATTGACGCTCCCCTTTCCCATCTGGGTGTTGAAAAACGGAATCTTGCATCGCCGCACGAACGCCGATAGCGGCCGGGCAAGCTGCGGGCGGCTTGCCGCGGCGCCTAGCATCACGAGAGGCCTTCTGGCGCCCATGATCATGGTTGCGGCGCGCTCGATCGCCACCGCCGGCGCAACTGGAAGTTCGACGGCATGCGGGGAAATGATCTCCGCAACGGCTTCATCGGCCGCGATATCCTCGGGGAGTTCGAGATGCACCGGGCCCGGCCGCTCCTGCTGCGCGACCCGGAAGGCGTCGCGTACCAGAGTCGGAATACTTTGCGCGGAGACGATCTGCGTCGCCATCTTGGTGAGCGGTCGCATGGTTGCGACGATGTCGACGATCTGGAAACGCGCCTGACGGCTGCTCCGGATCGCCTTCTGTCCGGTGATCATGACCATCGGCATCGCGCCCAAATGCGCGTAAGCCGCAGCCGTCGTCAGATTGAGCGCACCGGGACCCAGTGTCGTCAGGCAGACACCCGCGCGTCCGGTGAGACGCCCGTAGGTGGCCGCCATGAAACCGGCGGCCTGCTCGTGTCGCGTCAGTACAAGCTTGATCTTCGAGCGCCGCAGCGAATCCAGGACGTCGAGATTCTCCTCGCCCGGAATCGCGAAGATGTATTCGACGCCCTCGTTCTCGAGGGCGGCCACCAAAAGATCGGAGCCTTTCGTCACGCTGCCGAAACTCCGCTTGCGCCTGATTCAATTTTCTCCGCCCGGTGCGGCAGCGTCCAGTTCGGCCGAATGAAGTGACAGGTGTAGCCGTTCGGATATTTCTCGAGATAATCCTGATGCTCGGGCTCGGCTTCCCAGAACGGTCCCGCGGGCGCGACCTCGGTGACGACCTTGCCCGGCCAAATGCCGGAAGCATCGACATCGGCGATGGTGTCTTCCGCGACCCGCTTCTGCTCGTCGTTGGTGTAGAAGATGGCTGATCGGTAGCTCGCTCCCCGGTCGTTACCCTGGCGGTTCAACGTCGAGGGATCGTGGATCTGGAAAAAGAATTCCAGCAGCTTTCGATAGCTGATGACTTTCGGATCGAAGATGATCTCGACGGCTTCCGCATGGTTGCCGTGGTTGCGGTAGGTGGCGTTCGGCACCTC
>DATHPL010000439.1:0-2787 GCA_035483915.1 Bradyrhizobium sp. | reverse complement strand
CGAATCCTCGGCGTCGAACGGCTCCGGCTGTGGCACGATCAGGCGCTCTACAAAGAGGCGGGCGGGCGGCTGACGGACCCGCATCAGGACCAGCCGTACTGGCCAATGGTCGAGACCGACACGATCACGGCGTGGATCCCGTTCGACGGCTCGACCCACGCAACCGGATGCATGGGCTATGTGCCGGGCTCGCACGCGGTCGGGCTGACAGCGTTCGTGAACATCTTCAAGCCCGAGGACGCAATCGAAATTTTAAAGATGCCGGAGATCAAAGACACGCCTCCCGTGTGGGTCGAGGTTCCGCGCGGCGGGGTCGCGTTCCATCACGGGCTGACGGTGCATATGGCGAAGCCGAACAGCGGATCGCGGACGCGACGTGTGCACACGATGATTTTTTTCCGCGACGGATCGACGCGCAAGAACAATTTCCCGCACGACTCGGTCGAGCGCTACCACATCGAGATTGGTGCGGCGATCGACAGTCCGGTGACGCCGATCGCATGGCCTCGAGCGGCGGGCGATTTGCCCGAGCCGCCCGAGGCACCAATCTCCGAACTTTTCGCGACGGCCGTCAAGCTCGGCGCATTTCCCGACAAGGCCGGCCGCGCCGACCGCTAGCTGTCAGCCAGCAGAGTCGGACGCGGCCAGCGCGTTCTTACATCATCGGAGGCATCATCGGCATCTTGGGCATACTTGGCATTCCCGTGTAAGGCCCCGGCAAAGTGGTTCCGCCCTTGGATTTCTTTGTCTTGACTGGAGAACCGGACGTGATCGTCCCAAAGAGTCCCTCGGCGTACCCATCGGGACCGGCAGTAAAATAGACGGCATCGGCTTTGGCATCCACTGCGCCCGTGCCGTCGACCACGGCCCACAGGTCCGAAATCACAATGGGTTTGCCATTCTTCTCTTCAAGTTGGCCAAGGAATTCGCCGTTGGACGGATTGAACACGCTGATGGTGCCGTCACCTTTATTTCCGACCAGCAGATCGTTGCTGAACGTGCCGAAGTTGCTAGGCGCAAGCGTCATTCCCCATGGCGCGTTGAGCGAGGCGTCCTTGAAACTCATGATCAGGTTGCCTTCGGTATCGAACTCGTCGACCTGGCCGACCGCCTGCGCCCCCATCGAGTAGGAAACAAACACGTTGCCGTCGAGGGCGGCGATGCCATAAGGGGTCAACCCGGTTGGAAGAGACGGATCCGAAAATCCGCCGGTGGTGGTAACCGGAGCGAAGTTGGAATCGAATACGTCAATTGTGCCCTTGCTATTGGCGGCATAGAGAAAGCTGGCGTTGCTGCTATTGGTGGCCAGCGCCAAGCCGGTGTACACCTCACCAGCGTTGGTGAGTATCGTCATTGCGGTGGCGCCGATGCTCTCATTCCATGCGGCGATCGTCCCGTCCTCGGTGTCGAAGATGAACAACGCCGAGGTGCTCCCGGGAATCGCGAATTGGCCGGTGGCATTGCCGACGATACCGGTTGGCTTACCCATAGAACCGGCGGTTGGCCCGGGGATCGTTACAAACGGCAGCGCCTTGAAGATTTTGCCGTTGCCGTCGATCAGTTCCGATACTCCCGTCGCCTCGTCATTGACCCAGAAGGGACTTCCACCGTCAGCGGCGATAAACGTAAGTCCCCATGCGTTGATCATATGCGAGTCCTTCGTTTTCCCGCCGCTGTGCTTGCTGCCAACCAGCTTGTCGACCTTGTACGACGAAACTGATGCGGCGGCGGCGCTGTGGACCTGTACTGCCAGCATCAACGCCGCAGACGTGAGAATCGAAAGCGCCATCAACCGATAGCGGCTTCGGGTTACCTGCTGATCTGAACTACCTTGCATTTTGCGTTTCCTCCATATCGAAAATCCAGCGTGAGAAAAAATTTGAGCTGGCTCTTGGATGTCAACAGATGGTGGATGCGGATGGTTCCCGCGGCCGCGATCAATCCGATGCGGCCTCGTAAAATTCCGTCTTGACTCTCGAGAGTCACCGACGAAATACTAATTGTCGACGCAACGATTAGTCAGTAGCTGCAAAAGGTTGTGAGCAAGGAATACTCAGTACAGCGTGACGTACTACCAAGTGAATAGTCAGATCGATTGGCGATTGACTATTTGCACTCTACGCTCTTGATTACGCGCCGGCCCTCGCCGCCGAAGCGCATGTTACGCTCGGAAGTGACGTCGCATCGCGTGACCTCCGCGGGCAACCTACGCGAGATCTGCGCCGTCGTGTTCGCATACTCGCATTGCAGCCAGTAACCGCGAGCGCTGGTTGCCAGCTTCCAGGTTTGGACGACGGTATCCTCCATTGTTTTCTCGTTGTCGGGCACCAGCGAGGCCTGTTCCGACGGTGGCCCGTCGAAGATAGTGACGCCAGCAACCGCGGTCGGATAGCCGGAGTAAGTGACAGTCCAGTCAGGAGCCGGAGCTGACGCCGTTTGCGCGACGGCGAGTGTGGGCGGACAAGTCGCCTGGGCGCATGCGAGGTGCGGAGCCGCGATCGCGCATGCCAACGCAATCAAGCCAAGTGTCAGTCGCTTCATCCCGCACCTCCCAGTCGAAGGTGCCAAGTTTAGATTGTGACGCGAGAAAAAACGAGTGCGGGGCGGAGCCGCGAAGACGATTCGCGCTTCCGCCCCGCGGAATGGGGGGTGATGGGCCTGCGGCGTGTTCGCCGCCTGCGGTTAACGCTCGGCCCTTGGTCTTTTGTAGAACGGCTTGGCCGGCCCCGCGATTATCACGATCGCAATAGCCAGTCCCGCCAACAACGATAGTCCTTCCATCATCAT
>DATHPL010000438.1:0-1624 GCA_035483915.1 Bradyrhizobium sp. | reverse complement strand
GGCATAAGCGAGCGTGCCGCCCAGCGCCGTGGTGGCGAGCAGGGCAATGGCAAAGCGCGTGTTCGAGAGCGACCGTCCGCGAAGCGGACGCGTTTCCTTGGCGATCATTTTTGTATTCCCGAAAGTGAAGCCTCGCGATACAAAACGCCGCGAAGACAAAGGTGAGCTAAGGCCGCGCAATCTGCTCAGCGCCTGTTACAGGAATGCGAAGGGTTTGCGATATTTTCCTATTTCTCCCGTAAAATTCGGGAAAATTATGGAAACATATCCGATCGACCACCCCAAACGGCATGGCCGGACGATCTGCAGATGCAAGTCGTTATCAATTCGCGGGCGCGGGCGCGCGCATGGCTACTCGCGCGAAATGAAAAGCTTCAGCGACAATGATGCGAGCGTCGAGGCGAAAATGATGGCGGCGACCGCCAACAGCCCAACGACGTAAGAGCCGGAAAACTCCTTCAGCCAGCCCATCATATAGGGGCCGAAAAAGCCGCCAGTCGTGGCGACGCTGTTGATGAAGGCGAGGCCGCCCGCGGCCGCCACGCCGGTGAGGAAGCGCGTCGGGATGGTCCAGAAGATCGCGCGCGCCGCGGTGACGCCAATCAGCGCGAGGGAAAATCCGATCACGGCCGATATAAGCGAGTTGGACAGGATCGGCGCCAGCAGGCCAATACCGCCGAGCGCACAGGCGATTGCGAGATTGGCGATGCGCCGGCCCTTCTCATCGACATAGCGCGCCCACAGGATCATCCCGACCGAGGCGAACAGATAAGGAATCGCGGTGACCCAGCCGACCGCGATATTGGAGAGGTGATACTCCTTCAGCATCAAGGGCAGCCAGATGCCGATACCGTAGGAGCCGAGGGTGAAGCCGAACTGGATCGCCGCGCAAATCAAGACGCGCGCATCCTTCAGCGCTGCCCAAAGCGAAGACTGCGGCCGCTCCCGTACTTCCGAAGCCAATACGCCTTCGAGCGTGTCGCGCTCTTCTTTCGTGAGCCAGGAGGCGGTCTGCGGCCGGTCGGCGAGCAGGATCAGCGTGAGAATGCCGAGCGGCAAGCACGGCAAGCTCACCAGGAAAAACATCCATTGCCAACCGTGAAAACCCCAGATGCCGTCCATCTGAAGCAACATGCTGCAAACGGGGGTTCCGATCAGCGACGACAGGGGAATGCCGACCAGGAACCAGGCCAGCATCCGCGTGCGGTATTGCGTTGGAAACCAGGCGGCGAGAAAGAACGTCACGCCTGGAAAGAAGCCGGCTTCCATGACCCCGAGCAGGAACCGCAAACCGTAAAAGCTATTCGGCCCAACCACGAAGGCCATCGCCGCCGACACCAGCCCCCAACTGATCATGATCCGCGCGATCCAGCGCCGCGCGCCGACCTTATAGAGCAGGAGGTTGCTTGGGATTTCGAACGTAGAATAGCTGAGGAAGAAGATGCCGGCGGCGAGCCCGAATTGCGAGGGCGTCAGGCCGAGCTGCTGGTTCATGGTCAGCGCGGCGACGCTGAGGCTGGTGCGGTCGAGATAATTAAAGAGATAGGCCACCGTCAGCAGCGGCACGAACCGCAGCGCGGCCTTTTTTACGGCGCTTTGCAGCACGGCATCGGCGGCGTCCGCC
>DATHPL010000437.1:0-1547 GCA_035483915.1 Bradyrhizobium sp. | reverse complement strand
ATGTCGGCGTGTTCATTTAGATCTCCCTATATTGATTATTTGGCGGAGGAATGCGGCAGGTAGGGCTTATCCGTTATATCCATACGAATATGACAAATCCCGCACAAGTCTAACCGATTGCAGCTGTGCAGGGCTGCCATGAAGTCGCTTTCTTGCCTCGGACAAGCAAAGTTGATCATGATGGTGGGAGGCTTCGATTCCAAAGTTCGCAGACGTTAGTGGCAACCTCCGGTGCGAACTTCGGAAGCAAAGGAGTTCTGGTAGATATTGGACTTTGAGTGGCGGCTTTGAACTTGAAGTTCCTATAACAAACTTGCGGCGCCATCGATAGCAACTTCAAATTCGCCGTACAACGACGGCGACGGCCGCTAGCGGGAGGAAGAATGAAAAATCGTATCACCGGGCGTTCGGCATTCCTGGCCCTGCTCAAGGACGAAGGCATTACGCATCTGTTCGGCAATCCCGGCACCACCGAACTGCCGATCATGCATGCGCTGAAGGACCACCCCGATCTCACCTATGTGATGGCGATGCAGGAAAGCCTGGTCGTCGCGATTGCCGACGGCTATAGCCGCGCCTCGGGCCGCCTCGTCGCCTGCAACGTCCATGTTGCGCCCGGATTGGGCAATGCGATGGGCTCGCTCTACAACGCGCAATTTACTGGAACGCCGATGATCCTGACCGCCGGCCAGCAGGAGCAGGGCCACGGGCTGATGGAGCCGCTGCTATATGGTCCGCTGGTACGGATGGCCGAGCCGCTGGTGAAGTGGGCGGTCGAGGTTACGCGTCTGGAAGATTTGCCGCGGATCGTGCGCCGCGCCGCCAAGATCGCGACCACGCCGCCGACCGGGCCCGTTTTCATTTCGCTGCCGGGTGACATCCTGAATTCCGAGGCCGGCATCGACCTCGGCCGCTCGACCCGCGTCGATACGCGCGTCAAACCTTCCGACGAGGCCTTGCAGGCGCTGGTATCGCGCGTTCTCAAGGCCGAGCGGCCGGTCATCATCGCCGGCGATGAGATCGTGAAAAGCGATGCGTTGCAGGAGGCGGCGGCGCTTGCCGAAACGCTGGGCTGTCCGGCGTTTCAGCAATCGGTGGCGTACGGGGCGCACTTTCTGTCGGAAAGCCCATGCTTCATGGGCGCGCTGTCACGCTCGCAACCGCAGGTGCGCGACGTTCTCACGCCTTACGATCTCTTGATCGTACTCGGCGCGGATCCCTTACGAATGTCGGTGCACAGCGAGGTCGATCCGTTACCGGAGGGGCTATCGATCGTGCAGGTCGGTCTCGTGGAATGGGACCTCGCCAAGAACTACGGCGCGGAGATCGCACTGAAGGCCGATGTGAGGGAGACGTTGCGGGCGCTGGTCCCGGCACTGAAGGCCAAAGGCGGCGCGGCGCTGGAGGCGCGTGCCAAAAAGGGGATCGCTGCGTTGTCGTCGAACAACTGGACCGCGCGCCGCGCCGCGCTGATCGAACAGTTGGCGAAGCGCAGCGACCGCGCGCCGATCGACCCGGACTATCTGACCTTGCAAGTGGTTGAGGCG
>DATHPL010000436.1:0-2497 GCA_035483915.1 Bradyrhizobium sp. | reverse complement strand
GGCGGGAACGAGATCCGCGTGGACTATTCACCGCGTTTGTCGACCAATTCGTCGGACGCAGCGATCCGGTATGCGGAAGCCGGCGGTGGCCTGACGCGGGTGCTGGCCTATCAGGCAGCGGATGCGATCAAGCGCGGCCGCCTCAAAGCCGTGCTGACGAAATTCGAGCAGCCGGCGCTGCCGATCCATATCGTTTATCCGACCTCGCGGTTGCTATCGGCAAAGGTGCGCACCTTCATTGATCTCGTGGTCGAGGCCAGCGACTGGCATTTCGGATAATCTTAGTTTTTCTTGATCACGCGGAACGTGCCGTTGGCGCGCGCGATCACAACGCCGTCGGCGGTGACGCGGCATTGCGCGAAGCAAAGCGTGCCACCGGTCTTGATCACCTCGCTCTCGACCACCAACCACTGACCGATCTGCGCGCTGCTGATGAAGTCGATCGACATGCTGACCGTCACCAGCGAGTGGGCGCCGCGCATCTTGTGGCCGCAACTATGGCCCATGGCTTTATCGGTCAGCGCCGCAATCAACCCACCGTGGCCGAAGCCGCGCGCGTTGGTATGCGCCGTGGCCAGTCGAAGTCCCAGGATGATCGCGTCAGGCGTTTCTTTCGAATAGATCGGCTCCCAGGGATCGGTGAGGGGGCTCCGCCGGGTTTGGCGTTCGAAACCTTCGGGAATATCGGACAGCGTCATGATGGCTCGCACTTTGGTGAGCAGCCATTGAAGACATGACGCGGTTGAAAATCACCGCCTACAAAGTTTAAAACGGAAACCTAATAAGGCAGGCCGACGTAGTTTTCGGCCAGCGAGGCGGCGGCGACCTTCGAGTTCACGACATAATCGAGTTCGGCGAGCTGGATCCGGGCGCCGAACGCGCCGGTGTCCGGAAACTGGTGCAGCATCGACGTCATCCACCAGGAGAAGCGCACGGCCTTCCAGACCCGCGACAGCGCCTTGGCGGAATAGGCGTCGATACCGGCGGCGGATTTCTCGTCGTAATATTCACGGAACGCCTGCGCCATGTAATGCGCATCGCTGGCGGCGAGATTGAGTCCCTTGGCGCCGGTTGGCGGCACAATGTGGGCGGCATCGCCGGCCAGAAACATCCGCCCGAACCGCATCGGCTCGGCGACAAAACTGCGCAAGGGCGCGATGCTCTTCTCGATCGAGGGGCCGATGATGAGTTCATCGGCGGCTTTTTGGTCGAGGCGTCGCTTGAGTTCGTCCCAAAACCGGTCGTCCGGCCATTGGTCGACGTGATCATCGAGCGGGCATTGCACGTAATAGCGGCTGCGGTGCGTCGAGCGCATCGTGCACAGCGCAAATCCCCGCGCATGATTGGAATAGATCAGCTCATGGCTGACGGGCGGGGTTTCCGAAAGAATGCCGAGCCAGCCGAACGGATAAATCCGCTCATAGATTGCGATCGCGGATGGTTCGACGCTGGCGCGGCTGACGCCGTGAAAGCCGTCGCATCCGGCAATGAAGTCGCAAGTAATCTCGTGCGTGACGCCGTCCTTGACATAGGAGACGCGGGGATGGTCGGTGTCGAAATCGATCGGCTTGACGTGTTCAGCCTCGTAAATGCTGGTCAGCCCGGCCGCGCGCCGCGCATTCATCAGGTCGAGCGTCACCTCAGTCTGGCCGTAGATCATCATCGTCTTGCCGGTGGGGGCGTGCAGATCGATGCGGTGGCGCTCCCCGCCGAAGGCGAGCTCGATGCCCCCATGGACCAAGCCTTCGCGGTGCGCGCGCCCGCCGGCACCGGCGTCATCGAGCAGCGCGACGGTGCCCTCTTCGAGCAGGCCGGCCCGAATGCGGGCAAGCACGTAGTCCGGCGTGTGACGTTCCAGAATGACGTTGTCGATGCCGCAAGCGTGCAGCAACTGCCCAAGCAGGAGGCCGGCAGGCCCGGCACCGATGATGGCTATTTTCGTCCGCAACACCCGTTCTCCCTGATCGCATCAGCCTGCGATCCGCAATCGTCATATGCAAGCGCCAAAACTGGTTATAACGTATAACGGTCTGCCAAGGCACGTTGGAAGGCACGCTGAACGTGTAGTCCACGGAAACCGCGCGGCTTGAAAGCCAGATGCGCTGTAGATAACATGTTAAATAAAGACGGCTGAGCAAAGCCCGCTTTCGTCCCAGGGAGGGAGACCGATGAGACAAGCCCTGCTGGCCTTGCTGCTGGCTGTCAGCACGACTGCGGCTGTTGCGCAGGAAAAAACCTTCGAGCTGAAGATATCGCATTGGGTGCCGGCATCGCATCCCTTGCAAAAGGCGCTGGAGGATTGGGGCGCCGCGGTCGAGAAGGCCTCCGGCGGCACCATCAAATCGCGCGTTTATCCGGCACAGCAGCTCGGCAAGGCGTTCGATCACTACGACATGGCGCGCGACGGCATCGCCGACGTCACTTACGTCAATCCCGGCTACCAGCCCGGGCGATTTCCGGTCATCGGCGCCGGCGAATTGCCGTTCCTGATGTCGGA
>DATHPL010000435.1:0-5449 GCA_035483915.1 Bradyrhizobium sp. | reverse complement strand
CGCGTAATCCCGCCAGAATGCGCTCCGGCGTGAACGGCGGTTCGCGGAAGCGCACGCCGGTGGCGTCATAAATGGCGTTGGCAATGGCGGCGGCGCTCGGAACGGATGCGGATTCGCCGACGCCGAGCGGCGGCTGATCGGCTCTAGGCAGCATCAGCACATCGATCTTCGGAAGGTCCGGGAATGTGATGATCGGATAAGCGCCCCATTCGCGGCTTGCGACCGACGCACCGCTGAACGAGACTTCCTCCATCAGCGCGCGGCTGGTCGACTGAATGACGTTGCCTTCGATCTGATGGCGAACGCCGTCGGGGTTGATCATCAAACCGGAATCCTGGCCCGCGATCACGCGCGTCACGCTGACGTCGCCGGTTGCGGTGTTGACCGCGACATCGGCGATCCAGGCCGACCATGCCGCGCCATAGCCCGGAAACTTGCTGTGAACATAGAGCGCATAGGCAAAGCCGCGGCCGTGCGCGACGTCGCCGTCGCTCTGCTTTTCCTGGCGCACCGGACGTGGCTGCCAGTCGGCACGCTCCGCGACGGCCTTGACGAGATCGACCGCGCGCGGGTCTTTCAGATAACGCAGCCGGTATTCGATCGGATCGACGCCGGCCTCGGTGGCCAGTTCGTCGATGTAGGATTCATGTGCAAATGTGTTCGGCAAAGCCGACACGCCGCGAAGCCACGCAGCCCGCATGATCGGCGGCATGTCATGTGCCACCACGCGTAAGTGGTCATAGTCGTAAGGCGGGATCGCCGTGCGGTCGCCCATCTCGGAGACGAGAGGTGTCGGCGAAATCGCGCCGGTCAGTAGCAGCGCCAGCGTCGGTGCACCGTTGGAAGGATAGCGGCTTGCGAAATCGTAAGCGGTAACGCCACCCTTGGCGTCTAACCCACCCTTCACGTCGATCAGCTGCGCGGTGCCTTTCGGCTCCCAGACGTGCTCCTGTTCGCGTGTCAACTGCACGCGAACCGGACGCCCGACCGCGCGCGACAGCAGCACCGCGTCGGCGCAAACGTCGTCCGCACAGTTGCGGCCATAGCAGCCGGCCGCTTCCATCCGGATGATCTCGATATCGGAGTCAGGACGCCGCAACAGAAGCGCCAGATCGCCGCGCAGGAGGTGAGGATTTTGCGTGCCGGACCACACGCGAACCTGGTCTTCCCGAAAGTCCGCGACCGCGCAGGATGGACCGATCGAGGCATGCATCTGATAGGGCCAGACATAGGTGCGCTCGATCGGCTTCGCCGCTTGGCTTAGCGCCGTGTCGACGTCGCCTTTGTCGATCAGCATGCGCGGGGTCGACGGATTGGCGCGCAGCGCGGTCTCGATGTCTTTCAAATCGGGAAGCGTCGGCACCTTCTTCCAGGTCAGCTTGAGCTGCGTCGCCGCCTTAATTGCGTTTTCTTCGCGCTCGGCGACGACACCGACAAAGTCGGCGATCCGCACCACCGCGACGAGACCGGGAATATCGCGCACCGAGGACTCATCGACATCAAGCAGACTGGTGCCGACGAAATCGCCGCCATCGATCCCGGCATAGGGCGGGCGTACCACGCGCCCATGAAGCATGCCGGGAATGCGGACGTCGTGGACGTAGACGAGTTCGCCGGTCGCTTTGGCAGGAAGATCAACGCGCGGCACCGATTGGCCGACGATGCGATAGGCGTCGGTGGATTTGACTTCGACGTCGTCGGCGAGTTCGAGTCGGATGACATCGTCACCGATCAATTCGCCGTAGCTGACGCTGCGGTTACGCCCGCGGACGAGGCCGTCTTCAATTGCAAGCTCTTCCAGCGGAAGTTCGAGCCGCTCAGTGGCGCGGGCGATCAGGAATTGCCGTGCTTGCGCGGCGGCTTTGCGCAGGGGCACCGCCGAAATCTGGATGGATTCGCTCGCAATCGTCGGGCCCTGATTGGGGACGCGCGAGGTGTCGCCGAGCACCACGACGACGCGCGCAAACGACACATCGAGTTCTTCGGCAACGATCTGCCCGAGTGCGGTGCGGATGCCCGTGCCAAGATCGACGTGGCCGTTAAAAGCGCTGACCGATCCGTCCGCGGTGATCTTGATGAAAGTCTCGAACGGCTGGTTCGATCCGGCCGCGGCCGGGCGCACCACTGTCAGCGTTCCCTGCCGTTCTCCGCCGTTATCAGAAGAGCCGGATGCGCTCATCAATCGCGCGCCTCGACCGCGCCACCGGCTGCGCGCATCACCGCGCGAATGATCTCCATATGCGCGCCGCAGCGGCAGAGATTATAGCGCAGCGCTTCCATCGCCTCTTGTTCGGTCGGGTGCGGGTTGCGCATCAGCAGCGCCTTGGTCGTCATGATCATGCCGTTGAGGCAATAGCCGCACTGTGCGGCCTGCTCGGCGATGAAGGCCTCCTGCACCGGATCGGGATGTTGACGCGAGCCGAGACCTTCCAGCGTCACGACGTCGCGGCCGGCGCAGCCTTCGATCGGGATCACACAGGAACGCGCCGCGACGCCGTCAATCAGCACGGTGCAGGTGCCGCATTCGCCGAGGCCGCAGCCGTATTTCGGTCCGTTCAGTTCGAGATCGTTGCGTAGCACATGGAGCAGGGCGGTGTCGGGAGACGCGCCCAACTCGTGGATCCGGCCGTTGACAGAAAGGCGGATCGGAGCTTGCGTCATGCGTGCGGCATCTTCGCGCTAGGTTTAAGGGCTTTTCGAGAATACCGTTTGCATACAAACGTGCAAGGCTAGCGTCCGGTTCTGACATTCGCATGATATAGCCGCGGGGTTCGCTTGCGAATGTCAGAACCGAAGGGACGCTAGAAAACATATGATTTCAGCGTGGTTACGACTCTGACGTTCCTTCGAAGCGATCGGGGCAGGCCTGAAAGGAACGTCAGAGTCGCCACGCTGCCGCCCAAATGCGCTTGACAGTCTTTTGCGGTGCGCGCAAAATCGTTCGTATACGAATGAAAATGGCTCCGTGCATGACGACTGACACGACGGCCTCCGACAAGATCCGCTGCGATGCCTGTCCGGTGATGTGCTACATCAAGCCGGGCGCGGCCGGGGCGTGCGACCGCTACGCCAATCACGACGGCCAGTTGGTGCGCGTCGATCCGCATGTCTTGCTGGAGCGGACGGTATCGCATGGCGGACGGCTGGTGCCGTTCCAGGCCGGCGGCGACTGGGACGGCAAGATCGTTCACGAACAGGATGTGTTTGTCACAGCGATCGGCGCCGGCACTACTTATCCCGATTACAAGCCGGCACCCTTCATCGTGTCTTCCGAGATCGATGGCGTCGATATGGTCACGGTCGTCACCGAGGGCATCTTCAGCTATTGCGGCGTCAAGGTGAAGATCGACACCGACCGTTTCCTCGGCCCGGAAACCGCAACCGTTCGCGTGCAGGGCGAGGCGGTAGGGCATGTGACCACAGGCGAATACGGCTCGCAGATGTTGTCGCTCGGCGGCGTCCATCATTTAACCGGCGGATCGAAGAAGGAAGGCCGCGTCACCTGCGACGCACTGATGGATTTAAGCAACTGCAAGCCGGTTGAAATCACCATCGACGGCGGCGCAACCGTGGTGGTGCAGGCGGGCCAGCCGCCGATCGTCAATGGCGTTGCCGAGGAGCGTATGAGAGTGGGCTGCGGTTCGGCCACGATCGGCATGTTCGCGAAACAGTGGCACGGCAAGGTCGACGATGTCGTGGTCGTCGACGACCACATCACCGGCGTGCTCTCGGAACATCAGGCTGGCAAGGTACTCGATATTGCCGATACCGGCATCAAGATGAAGGGACGGCGTTCGACGCCCGGCCGCTATTTTCAGGTCGCTGAGCCCGGCACCGGCTGGGGTGGCACGCAGATTTCGGACCCGTTGACGATCCTGGGGCCGTTCGACCCAAAGGTTGCGCGTCCAGGCACGACGCTCCTGATGGTCTCGACGACGGGCGAACATGCCGCCTATTACGAACTCGACGAAAGCTTGA
This sequence comes from Bradyrhizobium sp., assembly GCA_035483915.1. Taxonomy (GTDB): domain Bacteria; phylum Pseudomonadota; class Alphaproteobacteria; order Rhizobiales; family Xanthobacteraceae; genus Bradyrhizobium. The sequence continues at coordinate 1,471 of DATHPL010000435.1, read as the reverse complement.
AGCCGGTCGAGAAGACGATGCCCGCGGAGCTGAGATTTTCGGTCGAACGAATTCAGGAGAATTGCGAACCGGCGCTGTGCACCGTGCTGTTCATGGGCGGGGCGGGCGGCTCGCTGCGGGCCGGCGTCACCGACAACCCGGTGCGGCTGACGCGTTCGGTCAAGGATGCGCTGACACGCGTCACCAGCGGCGGCGCGCCGGTCTATGTGTGGCCCGGCGGCGGCATTACGTTTATGGTCGATGTCATGCGGCTGCCGGCGGGTGCGTTCGGTTATGTGCCGACGCCGGCGCTGGTGGCGCCGATCGAATTCACGATGCGGCTGTCGGATTACGCCGCGCTTGGCGGCCATATGGATCATGTCCGTCCACTGGCATCTCTGAACGTCAACGAGGCCCGTCAGGTGACGGCGCCTCGACCGAAAACGGGAGCACAGCCGTGACGCGCCAGCCGCAGGTCGGATGGTTGAAAGACGGCAAGCGGCTGCATTTGCAGGATGGTCCGATCGACTTGATCGTGGAAGCGCAGGGTAGCGCCATCAACATGCGCGCGGCCTATGCCGCTGCGATCGGCCGTTTCACCGGCCTGCTTGACGAGCTCTGTGACGAATTGACACTGCTGCGGACGGTAGCGGACCCGAAGCGGTGCACATTGCAAGGCATCGTCGCGCGGTGCATGCATGCCGCGGTGGCGCCGTTCGCCGCGGATCATTTCATCACGCCGATGGCGGCGGTCGCCGGCAGCGTCGCCGAGGAAATTCTCGCCGCGATGGTTCAAGCCGCGCCACTGGACCGCGCCTATGTCAACAATGGCGGCGATATCGCTCTGCATTTAACCGGGTGCGAAGCCTTCACCGTTGGTCTGATCGATCGTCCCGACAGGTTCGGCCTGATGCGAACGGCTGAAATCCGCGCTAACGATCCCGCGCGTGGCATCGCGACCAGCGGATGGCATGGGCGCAGCTTTTCGCTCGGTATTGCCGATGCAGTGACGGTGATGGCGAAAACTGCCGCGCAAGCCGATGCCGCCGCCACCATCATTGCCAACGCCGTCGATTTGCCGGAGCACCCTGCAGTTATCCGATGCCAGGCTGACGAGCTGCAGCCCGATAGCGATCTTGGGCCGCGCCTGGTGACGCGAGATGTCGGCTTCCTCGTGCCTTCCGAGATCACGACCGCGCTTGACGCTGGCGTCGCTGAGGCACGCCAATTGCTTGGCCGTGGCCTGATCGAGGCGGCTGCGCTGCATTTGAAAGGCGAAATCCGCGTCGTCGGCTTGCCAAGCAGGAGCGCAAATGGTCTTCATCGGCCTTTGCTTGCGGCAAGTGAAAGTTTGATCTTGCCTGAGCGATATTCGCCTCTCGCGTCCGTTCAAGAGGGTGCCCGTCCATGAGCGTGGTGATACGCAAGATCGTTACCGTCGTCGAAGAGACCTTGATGGAAATGGGGCAGGGCGTCAGCCCTCCAACCCGGC
>DATHPL010000434.1:0-4265 GCA_035483915.1 Bradyrhizobium sp. | reverse complement strand
ACCGGCGAAGACCTCGACGTTCTGTTGACGCTGGTGGATTGCCAGATCACCTACCGCTCGCGCTATCTCGTCGGGCCGCTTCTCGCGCCGGTGCGCGACCTTGTGGTTCTCGATCCCTACAATCCGCGATCGGTGGCGTTTCAGGTTTCCGCACTGAACGACCACATCGCCAATCTGCCGACCTTGAAGGAAGGCGGATTGATCGAGCGGCCGCAACGTCTGGCCGTTGCGGCGCAGGCGGTGCTGACGACGGCCGAAGCCGCGAGCCTTTCTACTCAAGCGCTCTTTGGCCTTGAACAAGACCTGCTCCATCTCGCCGATGCGATTGGGCAGCACTATTTCCCGCACGGGCCGAATGCCTCGAGGCCCGAGAAACTGACGGGCCTTGCGTGATCTACGACATCCGTCACGTCACCTCATACAGTTATGAAAGTCCGGTCAGCTTCGCGCGATGTTCGCTGCGGCTGCAACCAAGAAGCGGCGACGGGCAGGAGTTGATCTCTCACAGCGTCGACATCAGGCCGCGTCCGGCGGATCGCACGGTTAGGCGGGATTTTTTCGGCACGCAAACCGAAAGCATCCTCATCGAGGCGGCGCATCGCCACCTGCGGATCGATTCCCGGTCGCGCGTATCCGTGTCGCGTAGTGCGCCGGATCGCCGCGCGCAAAGCCGGCCCTGGGAAAGCGTTCGTGATGTCGCCATCGAAGCCAAAAGCCTCGGTCCGGCTTCCCCGATCGGATATGTCTTCGCAAGCCCGCTTGTGCCGGTGCAGCGGCCGGTGACCGCCTATGCGTCGGCGAGCTTTCCGGCAGGCGGCGGCATCCTGGCGGGCGCGGTCGACCTGATGCACCGGATCAGGACCGATTTCAAATACGACCCGAAGGCGACCGTCATCTCGACGCCGCTCAACGAGGTGTTCGAAAAACGCCACGGCGTTTGCCAGGACTTCGCCCATGTCATGATTGCCGGCCTGCGCGGCCTTGGCCTGCCGGCGGCCTATGTCAGCGGCTACCTGCGGACGATACCGCCGCCGGGAAAAGAACGACTACAAGGCGCCGACGCAACGCACGCCTGGGTATCGCTGTGGTGCGGCGAAGGTTTGGGCTGGATCGGCTTCGATCCGACCAACGATATCCTGGTTGAGAACGATCATATCGTTCTGGCCGTCGGTCGCGATTTCTCCGATGTATCGCCTGTCGACGGCATCATCGTGGGATCGCGGAAGCAGAAGCTTAACGTGGCTGTCGATGTGCTGCTCGTCGAGTGACCGGCAAGCCGATCGCGTGGCGTTGATCGCGCGCGCCATCGTTTCTTAACGAGGCCTTTACTAATTGTCGTATTTGGAGGCGCCGCGTAAGACCTGCTTAGCTCTCAACCCGTAGATTTACCGGCAACAGGCACCAGTAAAGTGCAATGACGGGGGAAAGAATGCCGGATACGTCAAACGCAACCAAAGGCTTGTCTTCGATCGAAGGCGGCCTTTTCAACCAGATCGCCCTGTTCAGCGTCAGCGGGCTGGCCATGTCGATGGCATTTATCTTCGTGGGCGACCTTCGGATCCTGTATCCCTGGTTCTGAGACGTTTGTCGTCTCGGGCACCACAACACGTTCAAATTTCTTTCGTGATCGCCCTTCGCGGATGACGCGCAGGCTAGCTGGCGGTCGCGGTTCGCGGCGCGGTCTCGCCTTCGGCGCGCAGGTCGCGGAAGAATTTCTCGACTTCACGCGATAGGCGTTCTGCCGTCGAGGCCAGATCGGTCGATGCCGAAAGCACCGACGAGGCACCCTTGTTGGTGTTCTCGATGGCTTCGCTGAGCGATCCGATATTGGAGACGAGGGTCGAGTTGCCGTCGGCGGCGAGTTGCGCGTTTTGCGAGATTTCGCGGGTTGCCGCATCCTGCTGTCCGACCGCGCTCGCGATGTTGGACGTGACATCGTTGATTTCGCGGACGGCGGTGCCGATTTCGCGCACCGCTTCGACTGCGTTTCGTGTCGAGGCCTGGATCAGGCTGACATTCTGGCCGATTTCGGAAGTGGCCTTGGCGGTTTGCCCGGCGAGCGCCTTGACTTCGTGGGCCACCACGGCAAAGCCGCGGCCAGCTTCGCCAGCGCGTGCCGCTTCAATCGTGGCGTTCAGCGCCAGAAGGTTGGTCTGTTCGGCGATTGCCTGAATGAGGGTGAGCACGCCGTCGATGCGCTGGGTCGCCGCAGCGAGGCTTTCGATTTCGGAGACCGATTTTTCGGTCCGCTGTCCGGCCTGCTCGACCACCTCGGCCGATTGACGCACCTGCCGGCCGATCTCCTCGATCGATGCGGAGAGTTCCTCGGCGGCGCCTGCCACCGCGAAAACGTTGCTGGAGGCCTGTTCGGTCGCGCGCGCCGCGGCGCTTGCCCGGCCGCTGGCTTCGGCGGCAACGCCCGAAATGGACTGCGCAGTATCGCGCATGGCCGAGGCATTATCGTTCACTGCGCCCAGCACGCTTCCGATGGCGCCGCGGAAGGACTCCACCGAAGCTTCGATTTGCCGGGTTCGTTCTTCGCGCGCCCTGGAATCCAGAAGCACCTGCGCGTTGAGGTTGCGATTGTGATCCATCGCTTCTTGAAAGATCTGGATCGCGCGGGCCAATGCGCCGATTTCGTCTTGCCGGTCGATATGCGGAACCTCGACACCCTCGGTGCCCTCGGCGACCCGCTTGATGGTGGTCGTGATCGCCGAAAGCGGACGCGCGACCGAGCGGGAGATGATGAAGACACCGGCGCCGACCAGCACCAGCGCAATTCCGCCGAGGCAAGTCAGGAGGAAGGCGAGCTGACGGTTCACGGCGGTATCCAGCGCAATTCGCCGGCTGCGCTCCGCATAGACCTTCGAGAGCTCTCCAAGGTCGTTGTTGAGAGCGATGCGCACCTCGCGATTGGCGTCGTTGTCGCCCCATTCCCGACCCGCATCGTGGCTGATTTCGACTGCACGGCGAACCAGTTCTTTTCGGAATTCGACGAATTGGTCGATCCGCTTTTTGAAGACGGCAAATTGCTGGGCGTCGTCTGCCTGGGTGATCGATTCCCAGTTCTTGACGACGCCAACGAGTTGGTCGCTGAATTTGTGCAGCCCATCGCCGTACTTCTTGATGACGGGTAGCTCGGTCGACATGTAGATTCCGCGGGACTCCATCACCACGGCATAGACCAGCGAATTGACCCGCTCGACATTGAGCGCAGCCTGGCTTGCGGTTTCGATGGATTGAGTGAGTTCGGTGCCGCGACGGGTGTTGTAGTCGGACAGCGCAGTAATGGCTGCCGTCAGAAGCGCAAACAGGGCGAAGATCGAATAAAGTTTGACGGCAAGCGAAAAGCTTGAGGCTTTCCTGGAGCCCGGTTGCGCAACAGATTTCATGATGGCTGGCATCCTTGGCCTCACTCAGGAGGCCAATCAAAATGTGACGGCCGTCATAACAACTATGTGTAATCTTCCTGTATTAAATCTTAAACTTTGCTGCCGCCGGGGCCGATATTGGTGAGATTCGAAGCCTTTAGATGGGTCGGATTGCGGCGGGGCTGTGTAAAATACACAAATTAAATCAATGTCTTGTCGGCGTATTCAGCCTGCGAGACGGCCTAGCATACAACCCTCATAGCGCGGGCAGTCTGTCGCAGGCTGGCATGCAAAATGCTACGCTTGCGATAAGGTTTTGGCGGGCAGCGCTGACCGGTCCGGAGCAACCATGGCCTATCGGCACGTCATCGGTAATACCGCTTACGTATTCAACGACCTTCGCGATCTCCTGGCCAAGGCAAGTCCTCCGCGTTCCGGCGATCGTCTCGCCGGTATCGCAGCAGAGAGCGCCGAACAGATGGTCGCTGCGCGGATCGCGCTTGCGGACGTGCCGCTCAAGCAGTTCCTGCACGAGACGGTCATTCCCTACGAAGCCGATGAGGTGACCCGCCTGATCGTCGATAGCCACGATCCCGCGGCCTTTGCGGCGATCGCTTCGTTGACAGTGGGATCATTCCGCGACTGGCTGCTTTCGGGGAGGGCGAGCCGGGAGGTTCTCAAGACGATCGCGCGCGGGATCACGCCGGAAATGGCGGCGGCGGTCTCAAAACTGATGCGCAATCAGGATCTGATACTGGTCGCCAAAAAATGCGAAGTCGTCACCGCCTTTCGCAACACCATCGGTTTGAACGGACGGATGAGCGTGCGGCTGCAGCCCAACCATCCTTTCGATGATGCAAAGGGCATTACCGCCTCGATCCTGGATGGCATCCT